>JAIOQK010000069.1 GCA_021413425.1 Mycobacterium sp. | reverse complement strand
GGTGCGCCGGTGCGACACGTTCGTCGGTCTGGGCGACGACTACCTTCGGGCCGCGGTGCGACCGGAATGGCCGGTGCTCGTCGAGGCGCTGCGGGAGGTGCTGGAATGAGTGTGCGACTCGCCGACATCATCGCCGTGCTCGACGCGGCCTACCCGCCGTGGCTGGCGCAGGCCTGGGATTCCGTAGGACTGGTCTGCGGGGATCCCGACGAGCCGATGGAGGAGGTCACCGTCGCGGTCGACGCCACCGCCGAGGTGGTCGAGACGGTCGGTGAGCGCGGCCTGCTGATCGCGCATCACCCCCTGCTGCTGCGCGGCGTCGACACGGTGGCGGCCAGCACCGCCAAGGGCGCGCTGATCCACCGGCTGATCCGGCGCGGTGCTGCGCTGTTCACCGCGCACACCAACGCCGACGCCGCCGACCCGGGTGTCTCCGATGCACTGGCGCAGACACTCGGACTGAGGGTGGAGGCGGTGCTCGATCCGTCGCCCGCCGACGCGGATCTGGACAAGTGGGTGGTTTTCGTCCCCGGTGAGCATGCCGGGGCGCTGCGGGCGGCGCTGTTCGCCGCCGGCGCCGGTGAGACCGGCGACTACTCACACTGCAGTTGGAGCGTCACCGGGACCGGGCAGTTCGTGCCCGGTCCGGGGGCATCGCCGGCGATCGGGTCCGCCGGTTCGCTCGAGCGGGTCAGCGAGGACCGCGTCGAGGTCGTCGCCCCTGCCGCGCTGCGGCCGGCGGTGCTGGCCGCAGTGCGATCGGCCCATCCCTATGAGGAGCCGGCGTTCGATGTCCTGAGCCTTGCGCCGCTGCCGGCTGGCGTGGGTATCGGGCGCATCGGGACACTGGACCGTCCGCAGCGCTTCGCCGACTTCGTCGCCGCGGTGAGCGCGGCGCTGCCGCAGACCACCTGGGGCGTGCGCGCCGCCGGGTCAGCGGATGCACCGGTGTCGAGGGTGGCGGTGTGCGGCGGTGCGGGGGACTCGCTGCTGGATGCGGCCGCGGCCGCCGGAGTACAGGCGTATGTCACCGCCGATCTGCGCCACCACCCCGCCGACGAGCACCGCCGCCGCAGCGACATGGGACTGGTGGACGTGGCGCACTGGGCCAGCGAGTACCCCTGGTGCGAGCAGGCCGCCGAGCTGTTGCGGTCACACTTCGGCTCCGTCCTGCCCATCGCGGTGTGCCCGCTGCGCACCGACCCATGGAATATCGAGCATCAAACCGGGAGGCGCTGATGAAAGTCGACGTGGCACAACAGCGGTCGCTGCTGGAACTGGCCGATGTGGATGCCCAGCTGTCCCGCCTGAGTCATCGGGCCGGCCACCTTCCCGAACAACAGCGCTATGACGAGTTGATCGCCGCGCAGCGGGCGGAGACCGACGCCGCGGCGGCGCTGGCGCTGGCCCTGGAGGACGTGGACGCCGAAGTGGCCCGGCTGGAGGGCGAAGTCGACGCGGTGCGCCGCCGGGAGGATCGCGACCGCGGGCTGCTGGACTCCGGCTCGGTCAACGCCAAGCAACTCGAGGAGTTGCAGCACGAACTGGGCACGCTGCAGCGCCGGCAGACCAGCCTGGAGGACTCGCTGCTGGAGGTGATGGAGCGCCGCGAGCAACTGGCCGCCCAACACGCCGGCCATCAGGCGGCGACCGCGGATCTGAGTCACCAGGTTGAGGACGCCGACGCGGCCCGACAGGTGGCGCTGACCGACATCGACCGCACGCGTGCCGAACTCGACACCCGCCGCGTGGGGCTGGCCGCAGCCGTGGACGCCGAACTGGTGGAGCTCTACGACCGGCAGCGCGGCTCCGGCGGAATCGGGGCCGGTGCATTGCAGGCGGGCCGCTGCGGGGCGTGCCGCATTGAGCTGGATCGTGGTGAGCTGGGCCGGATCTCGGCCGCCCCGGATGACGATGTACTGCGCTGCCCGGAGTGCCGGGCGATCCTGATTCGGGCGAGGTGAGGGTGGCCCAGTGAAGGTCATCGTCGAGGCTGACGGGGGATCGCGGGGCAATCCCGGTCCGGCCGGATTCGGTTGCGTGGTGCTGTCGCAGGATCGCTCGCAAGTGCTGGCCGAGCACAAGCTGGCGATCGGCATCACCACCAACAATGTGGCGGAGTACCGCGGTCTGATCGCGGGCCTCGAGGAGGCCCGGCGTCTGGGCGCCGATGAGGTCGCGGTGTCGATGGACTCCAAACTCATCGTCGAGCAGATGACCGGCCGGTGGAAGGTCAAGCACCCCGGACTGGCCGAATTGCACCAGCAGGCCCGCGCGCTGGCGTCGACCTTCGCCTCGGTGAGCTACTCGTGGATACCGCGTGAGCGCAACACCCACGCCGACCGGCTGGCCAACGAGGCGATGGATGCGGCGGCGGATCCCGCATCGGATCCGGTGGCGGATGGGTCGAGTGATCTGGCGGTAGCCGCCCCGCCGGCCTCGGCGGTAGCCGTCCCACCGGCCTCGGCGGTAGCCGTCCCACCGGCAGAGTGGACCGGTAACCGCGGCGGCCCCACCCGGCTGCTGCTGCTGCGCCACGGCCAGACCGAGCTGTCACAGCAGCGCCGTTACTCGGGCCGCGGCGACCCGGAACTGACCGACATCGGTCGCCGCCAGGCCGCCGACGCCGCCCGGTATCTGTCCCAGAAGGGCGGTATCGCCGCGGTGGTCAGCTCACCACTGCAGCGGGCCGCCGCCACCGCCGCCGCCGCCGCCGACGCACTCGGACTGCCGGTGCGAATCGACGACGATCTGATCGAGACCGACTTCGGCGAGTGGGAGGGATTGACGTTCCTCGAAGCCGCGCAACGCCACCCCGACGTGCATGGCCGGTGGCTGCGTGACACCGGCCTGCGGCCGCCTGGCGGTGAGAGCTTCGACGACGTGGCGGCGCGGGTGCACCGTGTGCGGGACCGGATCGTCGCCGACTACGGCCCCAGCACCGTGCTGGTGGTCTCCCATGTCACGCCGATCAAGACGCTGCTGCGGCTGGCGCTGGCCGCCGGGCCGACGATTCTGCACCGGCTGCACCTCGATCTCGCGTCGCTGAGCATCGCCGAGTTCTATCCCGATGACGGTGCCTCGGTGCGGCTGGTCAACGACACCTCCTATCTGAGAGCCTGACCGCGATGTCCGAGCCGCCAGCAGACGCCGGGGCCGTCTGGGAAGAGCACTATCGCGCCAAGCCGCAGGTGTGGAGCGGACGGGTCAACACCTCGCTCGCCCAAATCGCCGCGCAGTTGCCGGTGGGACGAGCGCTGGATCTGGGCTGCGGGGAGGGCGCCGACGCCATCTGGCTGGCCGAGCAGGGCTGGACCGTGGTGGCGGTGGACATCTCGAGCACCGCGCTGGAACGGGTGCGCGCCCAGGCGGCTGTCCGCGGTGTGGCCGACCGCGTCGACACCCGCCGGCACGATCTCGAGCGTGGCCTGCCGGACGACGGTTTTGATCTCGTGTCGGCGCAGTTCCTGCACAGCACCGTGGCGATGGACCGGGCGGGCATCCTGCGGGCCGCGGCCGCCGCGGTGGCCCCCGGCGGCAGCCTGCTGATCGTCGACCACGCGTCGGCGCCGCCGTGGGCCACCAAGATGGCCCACCACGAGTTCCCGGATACCGAGACGGTGCTGGCCGGCCTCGGCCTGGATCCGGAGCGCTGGCAAAGGGCCCGGGTGGGCGCCGTCGAGCGGGCGGCCCGGGGTCCGGACGGCGAGGACGTCACCCTGCTGGACAACGTCATGTGGCTTCGCAGAATGGCCTAAACCGGCCTCCATCGTGTAGAGAAACTGGGGTGGACAACACCCCGCTCGGCTCGGCCGACCCGGAACTTCGCAAGGCGCTGACCCAGCGACTGCACCGCCGTGCCGTGGTCACCGGCGAAATGACCGTGCCCGCCGTGCCCGGGATGCTCGACGAGTACGTCGAGATGTGCACCGATACATTCGCGGCGCTGGGGGTGCATTTCGCCGAGGTTGAGATCACGCACCTGCGCAGCGTGCTGGAGGGCCAGCTGGCCGAGGCCTACGCCGCCTCGCCCCGCTCGAACATCGTCATCAGCTACCAGTCCCCGGTGGGAAGCACCATCAGCTACAACGTGGTACCGCAGTGGTCCAGCCTGGAGTCCGCCTATGACAACTGGGTGGCCACCCGCGAGCCGCCCTACTTCGGCACCGAGCCCGATGCCCGGGTCTCGGCGCTGGCCGCCGAGGCTGCCGACCCCGCGGCGTTCCCGATCCTCGACATCGGCGCCGGGACCGGGCGCAACAGCCTTGCGCTGGCCCGACGCGGCCATCCGGTGGACGCCGTGGAGATGAGCCCGAAATTCGCCGAGATCATCCTCACCGAGGCGCAGCGCGAAGGGCTCAACGTTCGCGTCACCCTGCGCGACGTGTTCACCACGACCTCCGATCTGCGCCGCGACTATCAGCTGATCCTGCTCTCAGAGGTGGTGAGCGACTTCCGGTCCACCGATCAGCTGGCCGCGGTGTTCACCTTGGCGGCCGAGTGTCTGGCGCCGGGCGGGCGGCTGGTGTTCAACATCTTCCTCGCCCGCGACGGTTATGAGCCCGACGAGGCTGCCCGCCAACTCGGGGAGCAGTGCTATACCTCGATCTTCACCTACCCCGAGCTGGCCCAGGCCAGCGCCATGGCGCCGCTGGAACTGGTCGCCGACGACTCGGTCTACGACTACGAGATGACCCACCTGGCCCCGGAGTCCTGGCCCCCGACCAGCTGGTACGCCGAGTGGGTCAGCGGGCAGGACGTGTTCGCGGTCCCGCGGGAACAGTGCCCGATCGAAATGCGCTGGCTGGTCTATCGCAAGGCCGACTGGATCATGACCCGCAGCGGCGGCGGTAACTCGCCGACCGAGTGGTAGTACGTTAGCTACTGCGGACGAGTTGGCCGGGCGGCCGCGGCCCGTGTGGCGTGCCATGCGGATCGAGGAAAGTCCGGACTTCACAGAGCAGGGTGATTGCTAACGGCAATCCGAGGTGACTCGCGGGACAGTGCCACAGAGAACAGACCGCCACCGGTGCGAACCGGCGGTAAGGGTGAAACGGTGCGGTAAGAGCGCACCAGCATCCCGGGTGACCGGGGTGGCTCGGTAAACCCCACCCGAAGCAAGGCCAAGAGGCCGCACGTGAGTGCGGCTGCGCAGGCGTCCGAGGGCTGCTCGCCCGAGCCTGCGGGTAGGCCGCTCGAGGTACCCGGCGACGGTGTGCCCAGATGGATGGTCGCCGCCGCGCCGCTACCGCGGCGCGGAACAGAATCCGGCTTACAGGCCAACTCGTCCGCCCCCACCCCAACGTCGCTAGTCGACGGCGCGTCGCAACGCCTTGAGCGCATCTCCGAGTTGGTCTTCGCAGTACAACGCCACCTCCGCCTCACGCTGGTACAGCACGCCGTAGGTGAAGGTGTCCTCGCCGGCGGCGTGCGCGGCGTCGGCGGCGGCCAATAGGTGCTCGCGGCTGACAACGCTGTCCTGGTGGTCACCGAGGAGGGTCTGGATCACCTTGGATCGCCGCTCGACCCTGGTGTAGCCGGTGGCCGCAGCGATGTAGCGAAGTCGTTTGGCCGCCTTGCGGATTCGGTGCACGGTGGCATCGTGTTCGGCCGGTCCGGCTGTGTGTGCGGCCTTGGCCGCCTTACGGACCTTGCGGAAGCTCGCGCGGACAGAGATGGGTCGCCGACCGGAGTCCGCCGTCGGCGCCGCCGAGACGACGAGGGAATCCAGAGCGTCCAGAAGGCGGAAATAGCGCTGCGAACGCATAGCGGTCAGAGAACGGCGCAGCCCCCCCTGGTATCGCCGCCGGGCGCCGTCGACGAGCCGGTCGGACACCGGCCCGCGGATCAGGTCGGCGGGCAGCGCATCAAGTGCCTCGCGGTAACGCTCAGCGAGCACTTCGGCGTCGCGCGCCACTCCCAGCACCGCGGCCAGTTCGCGCAATTCGTGAAGAATCCAGGCGTCGTCGGTGAGCCCGAATGCCTCCTCGGAGGCTTGCAGAAGGCTGCGGATCTGCCGGGTGGCGACCCGCATCTGATGGACAGCGTCATCGGCGTCGGCGCGCACCGCCCGATCGCATTCCAGTAGCCGTTCGATCTGGGCGGCCACCGCCCGGTGCATGGGGTCGGCGGGAACCTGCGGCAGCGCGGTCTCGCCGAGGGTCTTCGCCAGCTTCGAGCCGTGGCCGGACACGACGGCGCCGGCATCGAGCAACCGGTTCGTCAGGCGGTCGAGCAGACCCTCGGCGTCGGGCACGGTGGCGTCGGCGAGTTCGAGTTCCCATTCCCGCCACTGGGTCGACTCCCCGGATTCGCCGTCGCGCAGCCGGCATGCGCTGACCCGATCGTCGCAGAACTCGGCCACCTCGGTGCCACCTGCGCCCAAGAGCATGGTGACGTCGCGGGCGGTGTCGATGCGGGCCACCGCCACGATCGGACGGTCCCGCACGATGGCCAGCACGGTGTCGTGCAGTTCATCGGGCAGGTCCGGGTGCAGCGGGGCCCGGATCTCAGTGCGCGACTCGGAGTCCGCACCCGGCAGTTTCAGATGCCACCCCTCGTCGGGGCCGCCGGTGCGGCGGCGAAGCGTCACCCGATGCCGCGCCAGATCATGGGTGGGGGTGTCGAAGTAGATCGCTTCGAGCCACCGGGTGGGCTGGCGCTCGGTGCTGTCCACCATGGACAAACCATCGAACGACGGGGCCGCGGCGTCGTTCAGATCGGCCGGCACGTCGAATTTGCGTTCCCACTCGACATGGCGCGACTCACCGAGAGTCTTTCCCATGCCGTCGAGGGTTTCACATCCAGGTGAACGACCTGCTTAGAAGCTGTGCTCCTCGGCGGGGAAGACCCCGCTGGCCACCTCGTCGGCGTACTGGACGGCCGCTCGGCGAAGCTCGGCGCCGACGTCGGCGAACCGCTTGACGAACTTGGCGGTCCGGCCGCTGGTCAATCCGGCCATGTCCTGCCACACCAGCACCTGGGCGTCGCAGTTGGGTCCGGCGCCGATTCCGACAGTCGGGATCGTCAGCTTGCCGGTGAGCTGAGTGGCCAGCTCGGCGGGAACCATCTCCAGCACCACGGCGAACGCCCCGGCCTCGGCGACGGCGATCGCATCGTGGACGGTCTGCTCGGAGGCGTCGCCGCGGCCCTGTACCCGGAACCCGCCGAGGGTGTTGACGCTCTGTGGGGTGAACCCGATGTGGGCCATCACCGGGATCCCGGCGGCGGTGAGCACAGCTATCTGCTCGGCGACCCGCTCGCCGCCCTCCAGCTTGACCGCGTGCGCCCCGGCCTCCTTGAGGAACCGGGTGGCGGTGGCCAGTGCCTGCGCCGGGCTTGCCTCGTAACTGCCGAACGGCAGATCGGCGATCACCAGGGCGTGCTCGGCGCCGCGCACGACACCACGGACCAGGGGGATGAGCTCATCGACGGTGACCGGCACCGTGGTGTCGTAGCCGTAGACGACGTTGGCCGCCGAATCACCCACCAGCAGAACCGGGATGCCGGCCTCGTCGAAGATCCGTGCGGTGGAGAAGTCGTAGGCGGTGAGCATGGCCCACTTGTGCCCCTCGGCCTTCATCCGCTGCAGGTGGTGGGTACGGATTCTGGTGCGTGCGGGTGCGGTCTGCGCCGAGCCGCCGTAGGGCGCCATGGCGTCGTCGGACCGGGCGTCGTCGGACCGGGTGTTGTCGGACATGGGTGTCCTCAATCTTCGTCGGGTGCGGTCCTCGTGGCCTCGTGCAGAGGTCCCCGGGCTCGCCTGACATTGTCAAGTGTGCCACCACCGCGACCGGCCTGGGAATACGTGGCCAAGTGTGGTTGCTCACATCGCCGGACGCCTCCACCAGCTGGCCGAGGTGTGCGGACATCTGGTGTCGCTCCCGTTGGATAGCCGCCACCCCGCGTGAGCCCTACCAGGCTCATCGCCACGTCATGGCAGCATGTTCGGCATGAGTCGCAACCAACTGCCCCGTGCCGTGCGCAACGGCGTGCTGCTGACCGGCGTCGCCGCACTGCTGTCGGCGAGCGCGGGATGCAGCAGCGTGGTTGCGGGCAAGGCGGTGCTGGCCGAACCGAAGATGGGGCAGCCGGTCTCGTGGGGGCCCTGCCGGCCGGGCGGCGGCGGGGGCGGCGAGGCACTCACTTTCCCGGCCGGCGCCCAGTGCGGCGAGATCGCCGTGCCGGTCAGTTACGACGACCCGGGCGGTGATGTGGCCACCCTGGCGTTGATCCGGTTCCCGGCGACGGGGGAGAAGATCGGTTCACTGATCATCAACCCGGGCGGGCCCGGGGAATCCGGCGTGGAGGCCGCCACCGGCATCGTCGAGAGCCTGGCGCCGCAGGTGCGGGAACAGTTCGACCTGGTCGGCTTCGACCCGCGCGGGGTGGGCGGATCCACCCCGGCACTGTGGTGCAACTCCGACGCCGACAACGACCGGCTGCGGGCCGACCCGATGGTGGACTACAGCCCGGAGGGGGTGGCCCGCATCGAGGGCATCACCAAGGAGTTCATCGATCGCTGTGTCGACAAGATGGGTCCCGACTTCCTGGCGAATGTCGGCACGGCCAACGTCGCCAAGGACCTCGACGTGCTGCGGGCGGCTGTCGGTGACGACAAGCTGAACTACCTGGGCTACTCCTACGGCACCCGGATCGGCGCGGCCTACGCAGAGGCGTATCCCGAGAAGGTGCGCGCGATGATCCTCGACGGCGCCGTTGATCCCAACGCCGATCCGATTCAGGCCGACATCGACCAGGCCGAGGCGTTCCAGAAAGCATTCAACGACTACGCCGCCGACTGCGCCCAGGACATCGGGTGTCCGCTGGGCAGTGACCCGGACAAGGCCGTCGACGTGTATCGGGATCTTGTCGATCCGTTGGTCGACACGCCACTTCCCACCCGGGACCCCCGTGGGCTCAGCTACAGCGATGCGATCGTCGGCACCATCATGGCGCTCTACTCGCCGAACCTGTGGCGCCACCTCACCTCCGGGCTGACTGAAATGACCAAGGGCCGCGGCGACACGATGCTGGCGCTGGCCGATATGTACATGCGCCGTGATGCTCAGGGCCGCTACACCAACGCCACCGACGCGCGCGTCTCGATCAACTGCGTCGACCAGCCGGCGATCACCGACCGCGCGAAGGTGGTCGAGGAGGACCGCCGGCTGCGTGAGGTGGCGCCGTTCATGAGCTACGGGGAGTTCACCGGAAACGCTCCGCTGAGCACGTGTGCGTTTTGGCCGGTGCCGCCGACGAGCACCCCGCATGCGGTGTCGGCACCCGGCCTGCCGCCGGTGATGGTGATCTCCAGCACCGGGGACCCCGCGACGCCGTATCAGGCCGGTGTGGACCTCGCCGAGCAACTCGGGGGTTCGCTGGTGACGTTCAACGGAACTCAGCACACGGTGGTGTTCCAGGGCGAGCAGTGCGTCGACGACTATGCGGCCGCATACCTGATCGACCTGACGCTTCCCCCGGCGGGAGCCACCTGCTGAACCGCTGCGGTTCCGATACCGACGTGTGATCGTCGCGCACGGGCTTGCGGGGGCGCTGCGTGCCACGATGGCTGCCATGGTTCGCCGGAGTCGGTTCGGCTCGGCCCGCTTCGGCGCGGCCGCGGTCTGTGGGCTCGCGTGCGCCGCTCTGCTGGCCGGTCCCGCCGCCGGCGCACCAGACTCCGGCCAGTCGACGCCGATAGCCGCCTGGTCCGGCTGCGAGGAATGGATCGACGATGCCTTCCTGCCGACGGCGCTCTGCACCACCGTTGCGGTGCCCGTCGATGAGGCGGATCCGGCTGGGCCGCAAGCACAATTGGCCGTCATCAAGATCCCGGCGAGCGGCCGGCGCATCGGTTCGTTGCTGATCAATCCCGGTGGCCCGGGCGCCTCGGCCGTCGACACCGTCGTCGACCTGGGCGACGCACTGGACGGCAGTGCGATCACCGAGCATTTCGATCTGGTCGGATTCGATCCGCGCGGGGTGGGCTACTCGACGCCGGAGTTGCGTTGCCGCACCGACGCCGAGTTCGACGCCTGGCGACGTGATCCGATGGTCGACTACAGCCAGGCTGGGGTGGCGCGGATCGAGGGTCTGTATAAGAACCTGGCCGCTCAATGCCTCGACCGGATGGGTAAGGGCTTCCTGGCCGGAGTCGGAACCGCCTCCGCGGCAAGGGATATGGATGCGGTTCGGCAGGCACTCGGTGAGGACCAGATCAATTACCTGGGGTATAGCTACGGCACCGAACTCGGCGCCGCATACGTCGATCGCTACCCGAACCGGGTACGCGCGATGGTGCTCGACGGAGCGATCGACCCCGACCAGGATCCGATTGCGTCACTGGTCGAGCAGATGGCCGGCTTCCAAGTCGCGTTCACCGACTATGCCGCCGACTGCGCCGCCTCGCCGTCCTGCCCGCTGGGCAGCGATCCTGCGCAGTGGGTGAACCG
>JAIOQK010000068.1 GCA_021413425.1 Mycobacterium sp. | reverse complement strand
ACGGCTGGTTCGGGCTGTCGTCGGCCGCGCGGCTTCGGGTCGGCGAGCGTACGCGCGCCGTCTCGGTGGCCGAGGTGATCGCGCCGAGCGAACGCGGGACGAACGACGCCCGTGAGCTGATGGTGGCATTGGTGCGCGCCGGGGTGACGGCGACCTGCAGCACCGCCGGACACACTCGTTACGGCCACCTGGCGGTGGACTCCAACCTGCCCGACGCGCGTATCGCCCTCGGCGGTCCCGAGGACAACGCGTTCACCGCCGCCGTGCTGGCCGCCGCCGACTCCGCCTACGGCGCCGAACTCACCCGCCAACTCGCCGAGGGCGGTCGCGCCCGGGTGTTCGTACCCGCCGCCGCCCCGCTGGACTCCGTGTGGGTGCCCGACGCCGACCTGCGCGGGGTGCTCGATCTGCCGGTGCTCATCGTCGCCGGCGACGGTGCGGTGGCGGCAGTGGTCGACGATCTCGAGGACGCCGAGATCGTCGTCAACCAGGATGTGCCGGGCGAGTGCGGGGACTTCGAGTCGCGGACCGTCGCGCTGCTCAACCGCGGCGTGCCCGGCTTCGCCGTTGAGCGCGATGGCACCCTGCACACCTCGCTGATGCGCTCCTGCACCGGCTGGCCGTCCGGAACCTGGATCGACCCGCCGGCCCGAAAGGCCCCCGACGGCTCCAACTTCCAGTTGCAGCACTGGAGCCACACCTTCGACTTCGCGCTCGTCACCGGCGACGGGGACTGGCGGGCCACCGGAATGCCCTGGCGCAGTGCGGAGTTCAACCATCCGCTGATCTGTGTTCCCGTCGATGGCGGTACCGCCACCCTGCCCGCCGACGGTTCGCTGCTGTCGATCGAACCGGCCGGGCAGGTGATGCTGGGTGCGCTCAAAGCCGCCGGAAACCCCACCGCCACCGGCAGCGCCGCCGCCGTCGACCCGGAAGAGGTGACGCTGCGACTGGTCGAAACCACCGGCGGCCCAACACGCGTCGCACTGTCCAGCGCGGTCGCTGACATCACCGACGTCGCGGCTGCCGACCTGCTGGAGATCCCGCGCGCCGATGACGACCCGCACCGTTTGCACGGCTACCAGATCGCCACCGTCCGGGCCCGGCTGCGGTCGATGGTGACGGTCGACGACAAGGTATCGCTGGGACCGGACGCCGAACCGGCTCAGCCGCTGTACGCCCGCTACTGGTTGCACAACCGCGGCCCCGCACCGCTGGGCGGGCTGCCCGCGGTGGCGCACCTGCACCCCGAGACCGCCGTCGCCGAACCGGGGCAGGCGGTGCGATTGCGGCTGAGTGTGGCCAGCGACTGCAGCGACGCCACCTTGGGCGGCGGGGTGCGGCTGCGCTACCCGCAGGGCTGGGGCGCCACCGACGACACCGCCACCCGGATGTGGGCGCCGCGCAGCAACGGCCTCGCGGTGGAACTCGAGCCACGGGGCCACACCGACACCGACATCACCATCGCCATCCCGCCCGACGCCACACCCGGGGTGTATCCGGTGCGCGCCCAGTTCCGCCTCGGCGGGAAGCTCCCGCCGTCCTGGCAGCAGACCGTCGAGGACGTCTGCGTCATCACCGTCGGTGAACCAGGCGACATGCAGCTGATTCGCCTGACCGCCGAACCGTCCGACATCGTCGTCGCCCGTGGCGGCTCCGCCCGGCTGAGCGCCACCGTCGCCACCGACGCGCTCGGCGACCTTGCCGTGGAGGCGCATCTGATCAGCCCGTGGGGCACCTGGGAGTGGATCGGCCCGGCGTCGTGCGGCGCGGTACTGCCGGCCGCCTCGTCGGTGCAGGTCGGCTTCGACATCACCCCGCCGCGGTGGCTGACGCCCGGGGTGTGGTGGGCGCTGATCCGCATCGGGTGCGCGGGCCGGCTGCTCTATACCCCGGCGGTCGCGGTGACGGTCACATGAGTCTGGCCCACCTGCACGTGGCAGCGACCGTGGCGGGTGAGCCCGTCGCGGTCACTGAGATCGACGCCCGCGAACAGGTGCTGCGCGCCTCGCCGCAGACCGCCGCGCTGCCCCGGCCGCACACCAGCGAGGGCCGGCAACTGCGCCGCTGGCTCACCCAGTTGGTGGTCACCGAACGGGTGGTCGCCGCCGAAGCCGGCGCGCTCGGTGTCACCGCCGCCGACGCCACCCCGGGCATCGACGACGTCCTGCCGGACCTGACCGCCCGGTTGGAGATCGGCAGCGTCGCCGCTGCCGTCCTGGCGCAGCCGCTGGCGCGGGCGGTGTACGAGAGCGTCACCGCCGAGGTGGAGATCGACCCCGAGGCGATCGCCGACTACCACCGCCGCAATCCCGGTCGCTTCGCCTCCGATGCCGTGCTGGCTACGCATCTGCGCGGAGCCGCGCGCCGCCGCGCCTTCCGGCTCTGGCTCCAGCAGCGCAGCGCCGCGCTGGTGTGGCTCGCCCCGGGCTACGAGCACCCGGGTGACCCTCGCCAGCCCGACAACACTCACAAACACTGATGACACATCAATTCCCGGGTCGCTCCGCTCCTGCCCGCCGAAGCCCGGTCCTCGCCCTCGACATCGGCGGCACCAAGATCGCCGCCGGGCTCGTCGACGCGAATGGTCAACTGCTGCACAGCAATCGGCAACCCACCCCGCGCAGTGCCGAACCCGACGAGGTGTGGGCCGCCGCGGAGCGCACCATCGCC
>JAIOQK010000043.1 GCA_021413425.1 Mycobacterium sp. | reverse complement strand
TCGGCGTCGGCCAGCACGATGGCCGGGTCCTTGCCGCCCAGCTCCAGGCTGAACGGGATGAGCCGCTGCGAGCAGGCGACCGCGACCTTGCGGCCGGTGGCGGTGGACCCGGTGAAGTGGACGTAATCGGAGTTCTCGATCACCGAGACGCCGGTGTCGCCGTAGCCGGTGGCCAGCTCGAAGACCGCCGGTGCGCCGATCTCCTTCCAGCCGCGGGCCAGCTCGACCGCCGACAGCGGGGTGACCTCAGAGGGCTTGAGCAGCACCGCCGCGCCGGCGGCCAGCGCGGGCACCAGGTCCAGCGCCAGCATCGCCAGCGGGAAGTTCCACGGCTCGATCATCCCGACCAGCGGGTAGGGCCGGAAGACGGTGGTGAGTTTCTTGACCCGGAACAGTGGGCTGTGCGCCTTGGTGTGGCGGTCGGCGAGGAACTCCTCGGCGTTGCCGGCCCAGTAGTTGATGGCGTCGGCGATGGTGATCGGCTCGAGGCTGGCGTCGCCGCGGGACTTGCCGGTCTCGCTCATCAGCACCTCGGTGAGGTGGTCGGCGTTGTCGAGGACCCAGTCCTGCCAGCGCATCATCCACTTCTTGCGGCCGCGGGGGCCGATGGCCTCCCACTCGGCCTGGGCGGCGCGCAGCTGGCGGGCCTTGGCGGCGACTGTGTCGGGGCCGTCGATCGGCACGGAGCCGGCAACCCGGCCGTCCGCGGGGTTGTGCACGGTGATGGTGTCGGAACTATCGGTGGTCGAGCCCACCTTGGGAGCAACAGCGGTCATGGTCCGAGTTTAGAACAAACCGACTGGTTGGTTACCGGGTCCGGGACTCTCGATCAGTTCCGGCCCGTTGTTGGCGACGTTGTTCACCAGGGTGGGCACCTCCCGAAGCGCCAGCGGGCCGACGTCGGGTGCGCAGGCCAGCAGGTCGGCCGGCGCCTCGGCGTCGGGGTCCAGCCAGCGGTCCCAGTCTCCCTCGCCCAGCACCAGCGGCATCCGGTGGTGCACCGCGGCGAACTCACCGGCGGCCTCGGTGGTGACGATGGCGCAGCTGCGGCCGTCGTGTTTCCCGGCGGCCCACACCCCCGCGACGAGCAGCGGGGCACCGTCGGGGCGGTAGAAGTAGAACGGGGTCTTGCGGCCGCGCTTGCGGTTGTCTGCGGGGGACTCTCCCGCCGGCTTCCACTCGTAGTAGCCGTCCATCGGCACCAGGCAGCGCCGGTGCTTGGCAGCGGCCCGGAACGCCGGCGAGGTGGTCAGCGTCTCGGCGCGGGCGTTGATCAGCGGGTGGGCGGCCCGGGCCCCGGCCTTGGTCGGATCGAGCGCCCACGGCGGCAGCAGGCCCCAGCGCATCACCCACAGCCGCCGGCCGGCCCGGTCGTCGGGCTCATCATGGCGGGCGATGACGGCGGCGATGTCGGTGGTGGGCGCAACGTTGTAGTTCGGCGCCGGCAGCGCTCCCCCCGTCTCGTCGAGGGCACCGATCTGCTCGGCCAGCAGCACCGGGTCTCCTGTCACCGCGAATCGCCCGCACATACCCCCATCATTCCCCGCAGGGCAGGATGTAGCCCGTGAACCTGTGGCCGGCACCAGTTGCCCCCTCGCCCGTTCACGCCACGGTCGCGGTGCCCGGATCGAAGTCGATGACCAACCGGGCGCTGATACTGGCCGCACTGGCCGCCGTCCAGTCCGGGCCGTCGCAGATCTCCGGTGCCCTGCGCAGCCGCGACACCGATCTGATGATCGGCGCGCTGAGGACACTCGGCGTGCGCATCGACGGCGACGGGACCGAGTTGGCCGTCAGTGGAGGACTGAATCCCGGCCCGCACGCCCGCATCGACTGCGGATTGGCCGGCACCGTGTTGCGTTTCGTACCGCCACTGGCCGCACTGGGTCCTTCGGCGGTGACATTCGACGGTGACGAGCAGGCCCGCGGCCGGCCGATCACCCCCCTGCTCGACGGGTTGCGGGAACTCGGCGTCGACATCGACGGTGACGGGTTGCCGTTCACGATCCGCGGCCACGGGTCGGTACGCGGCGGCACCGTGCACATCGACGCCTCGGCCTCCTCGCAGTTCGTCTCCGGTCTGCTGCTGAGCGGGGCGGCGTTCACCGACGGGCTGACGGTGGTGCACACCGGGACGACGGTGCCCTCGGCCCCGCACATCGCAATGACCATGGCGATGCTCGACGAGGCGGGCGTGAGCGTCGACGACACCACCCCCAACCGGTGGCGGGTGGCACCCGGACGGGTGGACGCCCGGCACTGGGAGATCGAACCGGACCTGTCCAACGCCGTGCCGTTCGCCGCGGCGGCGGTGGTGACCGGCGGGACGGTGCGCATCACCGGCTGGCCGACGATCAGCGTGCAGCCCGCCCCCATCATCCTGTCCATCCTCCGGCAGCTCGGATCAACTGTGCATCATGATGATTCAGGCTTATCGGTGACGGGACCCGCCCGCTACGGCGGATTCGACATGGACCTCAACGAGGTCGGTGAGCTCGCACCGTCGGTGGCGGCACTGGCCGCGCTGGCCGAACCGGGGTCGGTGTCCCGGCTGACGGGTATCGCGCACCTGCGCGGACATGAGACCGACCGGCTGGCGGCCCTGCGCGCCGAGATCAACGCCCTCGGCGGGGACTGCACCGAGGACCCCGACGGTCTGGTGATCACCGCCCGCCCACTGCACGCCGGGGTGTGGCATTCCTACGCCGACCACCGGATGGCGATGGCCGGCGCCATCATCGGCCTGCGGGTGCCCGGGGTGCAGGTCGACGACATCGCCACCACCGCCAAGACGCTGCCGCAGTTCCCCCAGATGTGGGCGGCGATGCTGGCCGGGGACCGCGTTTGAGCGGCCAGTCCAACTCGGGCTACGCCTATGACGAGTCCGACGTCCATGTACGGGCGGGCCGCGGTTCGCGGCCACGCACCAAAACCCGGCCCGAGCACGCCGATGCGGTCAGCGCCATGGTGGTGACCGTCGACCGCGGCCGGTGGGGCTGCGTGCTCGGCGGTGATCCGCACCGGCAGGTGACCGCGATGCGGGCCCGCGAACTCGGCCGCACCCCGATCGTTGTCGGCGATGAGGTGGATCTGGTGGGCGACCTGTCCGGTCGGCCCGACACCCTGGCCCGCATCGTGCGCCGCGGCCCGCGCCGCAGCGTGCTGCGCCGCACCGCCGACGACACCGACCCGACCGAGCGGGTGGTGGTGGCCAATGCCGATCAGCTGCTCGTGGTGGTGGCGCTGGCCGATCCCCCGCCGCGCACCGGCCTGGTGGACCGCACCCTCATCGCCGCCTACACCGGCGGACTGCGGCCCATCCTGTGCCTGACCAAGACCGACCTGGCACCTGCGGCCCCATTCGCCGAACAGTTCGCCGACCTGGACCTCACCGTCGTCACCGCCGGACGCGACGAGCCGGTCGAGCCGGTGGAGGAACTGCTCACCGGCCACATCACCGTGCTGCTGGGGCACTCCGGGGTCGGAAAGTCCACTCTGGTGAACCGCCTTGTGCCGCAGGCTGATCGGGCCATCGGCGTGGTGTCCGGGGTGGGTAAGGGCCGGCACACCTCCACCCAGTCGGTGGCGCTGCCACTGCCCGGCGGCGGCTGGGCGATCGACACCCCGGGCATCCGGTCCTTCGGGCTGGCGCACATCGCCCCTGATGATGTGATGACGTCGTTCTCGGATCTGGCCGCACTGGTCGAACACTGCCCGCGCGGCTGCGGGCACCTCGGCCCGCCCGCGGACCCGGAATGCGCGCTCGACACACTCACCGGCGCGCCGGCCGCGCGGGTCGCCGCGGCGAGGCGGCTGCTGAGCGCACTGGCGGAATCGGCGTACTAGGGCACCACACATAAGGAGTCACAGATGAGCACCACCGGAGAGTTGAACACCGCCGGACGTTTCAACACCATGGGCAACGTCCCGTTGATCACCCTCAACGACGGCCATCACATCCCGCAGCTGGGATTCGGGGTGTACCAGGTGCCGCCGGAGGAGACCGCTGCCACGGTGCGCACCGCACTCGAGATCGGCTACCGCCACATCGACGGCGCGCAGATGTACGCCAACGAGAAGGGTGTCGGCCAGGGGGTGCGCGACGCCGGACTGGACCGCGCGCAGGTCTACATCACCAGCAAGCTCAACAACGGCTTCCACCGCCCGGGCGATGCGCGGCGCGCCTTCGACGAGACGCTGCGTGAACTCGGCACCGATTACGTCGACCTGTTCCTCATCCACTGGCCGCTGCCCACCCTGTACGACGGGGACTACGTCTCGACCTGGAAGACGCTGGAGGAGTTCAAGGCCGACGGCCGGGCCCGCAGCATCGGGGTGTCGAACTTCGCGATCCACCACCTCGAGGAGCTTGCCCGCGAGACCGGGATCGTCCCCGCGGTGAACCAGATCGAGGTGCATCCCTACTTCACCAACGACGCGGTGCGCGCCTACGGCGTCGAGCACAACATCGTCACGCAAGGCTGGTCGCCGATCGCACGCGGCAAGGTCCTCGGTGACCCGGTGGTGATCCGGATCGCCAAATCACTCGGCGTGCATCCGGCTCAGGTGGTGCTGCGCTGGCATATCGAGCGCGGCGATGTGGTGTTTCCGAAATCCATGAGCCCGCAACGGATGAGGGAGAACTTCGAGATCTTCGACTTCGAGATCAACGACGAGGAGATCGAGGCGTTGACCGCGCTGGACAGGGGGCCGTCGGGCCGGCAGGGCCAGGACCCGGACACGTTCGCCTACATTCCGGGCTGACTACGTTCTCGAGAGACGCCGCCGGCGTGCCCGGACCTCCGACATCGCGGTCTTGAGACCGCGCCGGGCGGCAGGCGGCAGGTGGTCGAACATCCGCTCGCTGCGAGTCTCGGGGGCGTCGTCGGCGGTGGCCTTCAGGAACCGGTCCGGTAGCGACAGCTTGGCGATGGTGTGCCAGGTCTTGGCGTACTGCACCGGCAGCGGCCCGCTGGTGTAGGGCAGGTCGTATTTCTCGCACAGCGCACGCACCCGCACCGCGATCTCGGCCAGCCGGTAGCTCGGCAGGTTCGGATAGAGGTGGTGCTCGATCTGATAGGACAGGTTGCCGGTGAGGAATCCGAGTACCGGGCCCGCGTCGATGTTGGCGCTGCCCAGCATCTGGCGCAGATACCACTGCCCGTCGCTCTCGGCGGCCATGTCGGTGGCGGTGAACTTCTCCGCACCATCGGGGAAGTGGCCGCAGAAGATGACCGCGTTGGTCCACAGGTTGCGGATCACACCTGCCACCGCGTTGGCCTTGACGGTGGAGACGAATCCCGCCCGGCCTGAGTTAGCCGGCAGCAGCGCCGTCAGCGCGGGGAACGCCAGGTAGTCCTTGGCGATCTGCCGGCCGGCCTTGGTGGTGAACTCGCGCAGCCGCACCCACGTCGCGGCGCGGGTCTGCGGATCGAGAGCCTTGCGCAACTCCAGGTGCTGCAGGGCGATCCCCCACTCGAAGCCGACTGCGAGCATCACGTTGAACGGCACGTTGAACAGATTGCGCGGCGTCCACTGCTCGTCGCGGGTGACCCGCAGCAGTCCGTAGCCGACGTCATCGTCCATGCCCAGAACATTGGTGTACTTGTGGTGGGCGACGTTATGGGTGAGCCGCCAGTGCTTGGCGGCACCGGCCATATCCCACTCCCAGGTGGCCGAATGGATCTCCGGATCGTTCATCCAGTCCCACTGGCCGTGCAGGACGTTGTGGCTGATCTCCATGTTCTCGATGATCTTGGCCAGTGCCAGGGTGCCGACCCCGGCCCACCACGCCACCCGCCGCGAACCGAGCGCCAGCAGCAACCGCGCGGCCACCTCCAGCGAGCGCTGGGCGGCGATGGTGCGGTGGATGTAGCGGGCGTCGCGATCGCCGAGGGAGTCCTCGACATCGCGGCGGATGGCGTCGAGTTCGGTGGCCAACGCGTCGATATCGGCCTCGGTGAGGTGCGCGAAGGCCTCGATGTCGGAGATCGCCATCAGACGTCCAGCCTACAGTCGCCGGCGGGTGCGGTGACGCACGTCTGCACCAGGCTGCCGGGCTCGTGCTCGGCGCCGGTGCGCAGGTCGCGCACCCGGCCCTCCACCAGACTCACCACGCAGGTGTGGCAGATGCCCATCCGGCAGCCGAACGGCATCACCACACCCGCCTGCTCACCGGCCTCCATCAGTGACGTCGCCGCATCCGCGGCGGTGCTGCGGCCACTGCGCCCGAAGGTGACCACTCCGCCGCCGTCGACAGCGGCCGTTCGCGGTGCGGTGAAGCGCTCCAGATGCAGCCGGTCGGCCACCCCGGCTGCCGCCCAGAGCCGCTCGGCGTCGTCGAGCATCTCGGCCGGACCGCACGCCCAGGTCTGGCGCAGCCGCCAATCTGGCAGCACATCGTCGAGGCGGCCCAGGTTCAGACGGCCGTCCCGATTCGTCTCACGCACGCTGAGCCGGTAGCTCCGATGGTGGTCGCCGATCGCGGCCAGTTCCGCGGCGAACATCACGTCGGCCCGCTCCGGCACCGAGTGCAAGTGCTCGACATCGTGGATCTGATTGCGGCGCACCATGGTTCGCAGCATCGACATCACCGGGGTGATCCCGGAGCCGGCGGTGAGGAACAGCACCTTCTCCGGGGCGGGATTTCCCATGACGAACCCGCCGCGGGGCGCGGCCAGACGCACGACGGTGCCGGGCCGCACGCCGTTGACAAGATGGCCGGACAGAAAGCCCTCCGGCATCGCCTTGACCGTGATGGTCAGGCTGCGCTGCCCGGCACTGGCCGGTGAGGTCAACGAGTAGGACCGCCACCGCCAGCGGCCGTCGACCAGCACGCCGATTCCGATGTACTGGCCGGGCTGGTGGTCGAAGCGGAACCCCAAGCCCGGTTTGATCGCCAGCGTCACCGAGTCGCGGGTCTCCGGGCGGACCTCGACGATCCGGCCGCGCAGTTCCCGCGACGACCACAGCGGGTTGATCAGCTTGAGATAGTCGTCGGCGAGCAACGGCGTGGTCAGCGCCCAGGAGACGGCGCGCAGCCGGCTCCTCACAGCAGCTCCAGCAGGAACGGCAACTCCTGGTTGGCGTACCACGCGAGGTCGTGATCCTGGGCGTCGCCCACGGTCAGTTCGGCGTCCTCGTCGCCGAGGTCCGCCTCGTCGATCACCTCGACGGCCGCCTTGACGGCCGGTTCGGCGGCGGCGTTGTCCACATATGCCGCCACGATGTGGTCCAGGGCGATCGGTCCGGCGATCCGCACCACCGCATCGTCGAGGTCGGGGCGCAGCGTCACCGAGTCGTCGGGGGCATCGGCGATCAGGACCGCCCGGCGCAGCCGCGGATCGGACTCGGCGGCCAGCAGACGCAGCGACGCCAGCGCGGCCTCGGCGATCGCCACCTCGGCCAGTTCTTCGTCATCACCCTCGGCGTAGGCCTCCCGCAGCGCCGGTGTGACCGCGAACGCGGTACCACTGCGCGGCTGCAGGGAACCCTCGGCGACCAGCAGCTCGAGGGCGGACAGTGTCGCCGGAATGTAGACCCGCATCACCAGTCAGGCTAGCCGGAGTCGTCCCGGTCCCCCATGAGAGTGGCGGCGAAGTCGGGAACGTAGGTGGACAGGTCCCGCGACGGGCGGCGGTAGTTGCCGGTCTGCGGACGTTTGGGCAGATCCACCTTCTCCGGCTCCACCTGCTGATAGGGAATGCTCGAGAGCAGATGGGAGATCATGTTGAGCCGGGCGTTCTTCTTCAGCGCCGACTCCACGACGAACCACGGGCTGGCCGGGGTGTCGGTGTGCACCATCATGTCGTCCTTGGCCCGGGAGTACTCCTCCCAGCGGTAGATCGACTCCATGTCCATCGGCGAGAGTTTCCAGCGCCGCAGCGGATCGTTGAGCCGCGACTTGAACCGGCGCAGCTGCTCCTCCTCGGAGACCGAGAACCAGTACTTGCGCAGCAGGATGCCGTCGTCGATGAGCATCTGCTCGAAGAGCGGGCACTGCCGCAGAAACAGGGCGTGCTCCTGCGGGGCGCAGAATCCCATCACCCGCTCCACCCCGGCGCGGTTGTACCAGGACCGGTCGAACAGCACGATCTCGCCGCGGGTGGGCAGGTGCTCGATGTAGCGCTGGAAGTACCACTGCCCCCTCTCCCGGTCGCTGGGTGCGGGCAGTGCCGCGATCCGAACCGAACGGGGGCTGAGGTACTCGGTGATCCGTTTGATGGTCCCGCCCTTGCCGGCGGCGTCGCGGCCCTCGAAGAGGACGACTATCCGCGCGCCGGTGGCCCTGGCCCACTCCTGTAGCTTCACCAACTCGGTCTGCAGGCGGTACAACTCGGCCTCGTACACCTCAGTGGAGACCTTGCGGCCCTTGGGCTGCGTGGCCGCGGCAGCTTCCCCGGACCCCGAATTGCTCACCACCGGATACTACGTCGGCTCCGCATCCGGTGCGCGGCTTACCGAGCCGCCTCGGTCAACTCATCGAGCGACTCTGCCAGCAGCTCGGGGAACACCTCGACGTCGCTCATCGCCTCCCGGTCGGCATTGATGCCGAAGTACAGCATCCCGCAGTACGAGGTGACGCTGATCGCCAGCACCTGATCGTGCAGCAGCGGGGGCACCGAGTAGGTCTCCAGCACTTTGGCGCCGGCGATGTACATCTGGGTCTGCGGCCCGGGCACATTGGTGATCAGCAGGTTGAACTGCCGAGCCGGGAACTGGGTGGCCACCCGGGTGCCCATCGCATGCAGGGTGGGCGGCGGGAAGCCGGACAGCGTGACGATGGTGCGCGCATCGACCAGACTGCTTGAGGCCGAATGGGATTCGGTCGCGTGCGCGATCTGCGAGAGCCGCACCACCGGATTACCTTCACCCACCGGCAGGTCGACGAGGAACGGCGCGACTTCGCTGATCGCCTGACCCGGGCCCGACGGCAGCTCGGCATCGGGATAGACCGACGTGGGTGCCATCGCGCGGATCATGGTGCCGGTCACCACCGGCTCGCCGCGGGAGAGCAGCCAGTTGCGCAGCGCACCGGCGATCACCGACAGCACGACGTCGTTGACGTCGCAGTCGTAGCGGGCGTGGATCGCCCGGAAGTCGGCCAGTGCCGCGGAGGCGACGGTGAAACGCCGGTGCCGCGACACCGTGGTGTTGAGCGGGCTGTCGGGCGCGCTGCCGCGCACCACGGTGCGGGCCGCCTCGGTCACCCGGCGGCTCAGCTCCAGCAACTCGCCGCTGTTGGTCACCGTCGACCGCAGGGCGCCGAGCTGCTGGCCGGGCCGGGCCAGCCAGTCGGTCACCGCGTCCAGCATCAGCCGACCGGACGACGGCTCACCCTTGGGCAGCCAGATGTCGTCGACC
>JAIOQK010000042.1 GCA_021413425.1 Mycobacterium sp. | reverse complement strand
AACAACGGCACCAACGACATTCCGGCCGGCAACCAGGACATCAGCTGGACCTACTGGTCGTGGAACCCGAACTCCGGAGACACCGGCGGCATCCTGGCCGACGACTGGCGCACCGTGAATCAGAGCAAGATGGCCTACCTGGCACCGGTTCAGTTCACCGCGGCAGGTGGAAGCTCACTGGCCGCCTTCACAGTGTCGCTGAGCAAGGCGTCGACAAGTGCGGTCACGGTCGGCTACACCACATCGAACGGCACGGCGACCGCCGGCAGCGACTACATCGCCTCCTCGGGCACCCTCACCTTCGCACCGGGAGAGACCAGCAGGACGATCGCGATCATCGTCAACGGCGACGCTACTGCCGAGGCCCGGGAGACCTTCACCGTCACGCTGTCCAACCCGTCGGGCGCGACGCTCGTCGACGGATCGGGTGCCGGGTCGATCACCGACCTGGTGACCACCCCGACATCCCCGGTCACGCCGGTGGCACTGCCGAAGGTGTCTATCGCCGATCTTGCGGTGACGGAGGGCAATGGCACGCACGCCCACTTCATGTTCACCGCGACTCTGGATAAGGCCTCGGCTACTGCGGTCAACGTGGGCTATACGACCGCCAACGGCACCGCGACCGCGGGTGCGGACTACACCGCCGCCGCCGGAACCATCTCCTTCGCCCCCGGGGTGACCACTCAGCAGGTCCATGTCGACATCATCGGTGACGCCACCGTCGAACCCGACGAAACCTTCTCTGTGACACTGTCGAACCCCTCGGGGGTCAGCATCGCCCGTGCCACCGCGATCGGGAGAATCCTCAACGACGACCTCGCCTCGACGACCCCGACGCCGCCGGCCACCGGGACTGTTTACGTCGACCTGATGACGTACGGCATGTTCCACGGCAACGACCACAACGGCATGGACGCCCTGGTCGGCGGGCGGACCGCGATCACCACCGAAGCCGCGGTCGCCTACAACGATCTTCGGCGGTTCGCCGGCCTGGCGCCGGTGACGATCGAGGACGTCGGCCGGTGGGCGTTCGCCAACGGCCTGACGAACAACGCCCAGGCCGGGGGCAACGACCTGAAGGGCGTCGGGTTGTTCTACGCGATGCAGGGCGCCAAGGTCGGCTGGATTGCCGACGCCAAATACAACCCACAGATCGTGGCGGATATCGAACGCACGGCCCGTCTGGGATCAGCCCAGGAGGTGATGGCCATGGTGGCTACCTACGGCCACGCCGGCTACGCCGAATACCTGATCAACAACGGCTACCAGACCGCCTTCATCAACACCTTGAAGATGGAACCGCACTGGGCCGGCTGGATGCACGACCGCGCCCACGGCACCCTGCCGATCGAAGGGGGCGCCGCCGCCCACGACGTGAACCATCTGACCGTGCTCAGCCACGACCAGATGCGGCCGTTCATGAACGACACCTGGGACTACCCGCAGTGGCCGGCGCTGAACGTCTCGGCCAAGCGGGTGATCGAGTACTACCAGAGCATGGTGACCCTCGGTAATCCCCTGGGAGACAACTCGATCAGCGCCAGTCGCACGATCACCGGTCAGGTGCTGGTCTAGCCGAACTCGACGGTTACCGGGGCGTGGTCGGACCACCGCAGCGCGTAGGCAGCCGGCTTCTCCACCCGGGCGGCCCGGGTGCGGGCGGCAAGCGACTCGGTGGCCAGGTGGTAGTCGATGCGCCAGCCCGCGTCGTTGTCGAAGGCCTTTCCCCGCCAAGACCACCAGCTGTAGGGCCCCGGGCGGTCGGGGTGGGCGCGGCGTACCACGTCCACCCAGCCTGACTCGGCGAGGTC
>JAIOQK010000198.1 GCA_021413425.1 Mycobacterium sp. | reverse complement strand
CCGATTGGGTCGCAAGGTCGAGGTCTACCGGCCGTTGCGCCGCCAACTCGGCGCGTAGATCCTCTTGGGTCTGGAGTTCCTGGTCGCCGCCGACATCATCCGCACCGTGGCCGTCACCCCGGAACTGCGCAGCGTGCTGGTGCTGGGAGCGATCGTGCTCATCCGGACGTTCCTCAGCTACTCGCTGCAACTTGAAGTCACCGGTTACTGGCCATGGCAGGGGGCCAAGGCGAAAGCCGACCAGCAGGCCCAGCAGATGGGCACGGGAGCATCCCCGCAGTGAGCAGGCAGAAGCCCCGCCGACGGATCGTCGATTCCCTCCGCAAGATCCCGCCGGCGCCACTGGCACCGGTGGACACCTACAACCCGGTCGACGTAGCGGTGATGCTGCGCGAGATCGGGATAGCGCTGGTCGAGGTCGCCCAGCCCACCCCGATCGTGGAGCGTCGGTTGCTGGCCATCGCCGCGAGGTACACCACCGCGCCGGTGCGGGTGGTTGTACTGCCCACCATGCTGCTGATCCAGATCGGTGAAGCGGCCTACGAGATCGACGGCTCCACCCACTCGTCGCTTCAACTCGACGCGGCGGGTCGAATCGACGACATCGCCAGTCTCGCCGAAGCCGGCGCGATCGCCCCGGTCGACGCCACCGCGGCTGTGGAGGCCGCTCGTTCCCTCAGGCCTAGATTCGGCCGGGCCGTCACCGTTATCGGATATGCCGTCACCACAGTCGGTTTCGGCATGATGATTAATCCGACCTGGGCCTCGCTGCCGGGATATCTGTTCCTCGGGCTGGTGGTCGGAACGATCGTCCTGCTCAGCGCCCCGCTGCCGTCGCTGACGCCGATCCTTCCCACCCTCTCGGCTTTCGTTGTCACTCTTCTTGCCACCTGGTTCGTCGCCGATACCGCCAACGATGGGCTCGAGCGGGTGATCAGCCCCGCGCTGGTGGCAACCCTGCCCGGAATGGCGTTGACCACCGGAGCCATGGAACTTGCTTACTCCCAGATCATTTCGGGATCCAGCCGTCTCGTGTACGGGGTGTCCCAGTTGGCGCTGCTGGTCTTCGGCGTCATCATGGGCGTGCATGTCGCCGGCGAGGTCGCCCCGCAGGCCCCGTCGGCGCAGATGGGTTCCTGGTCGCTGTATGTGTCGATCGTCGTCGTCGCGATCGGGCTGACGTTCTATCTGTCGGCGCCGCCGGGATCGCTCTTCTGGTTGATGGCCGCTATCGGCATTGCACTCATCGGCCAGCAGCTGGCGGAAAGAATCATGTCGCCCGCTCACTCCGGCTTCGTCGGCGCAATCCTTTCAGTGGTGTTCGCAATGCTGGCCGCCCGTATCAAGACTGCACCGCCGGCGGTGGTGATGTTGCTCGCGTCTTTCTGGTCACTGGTTCCCGGGGCGTTGAGCTTCATGTCGGTCAGCCAGGCCGCCACCGGGGGCAACGCCGATGTCGCCAGCATGGGGCAGGCTGCGTCGGCGATCGTCTCCATTGCGCTGGGCACCCTGGTGGGCTGGAGCGTCTTCCGCACCCTCGACAGTCGATTGCCGTGGTCGAGATTCGACGACGTTGCGCCGTGATGTAGCTTCGGCTCCGTGGAGGACCTGACCCACGACGCATCGAAGGTCGCCGCCTGGATGTCGCAACAGGGTCTGGGTGAGGGTCCTATCGAAAACGTCGCTGAGATCACCGGCGGAACACAGAACGTCATGCTGCGGTTCACCCGGTCGGGACGCGAGTACGTATTTCGTCGCGGACCGCGCCACCTGCGCCCGGTCAGTAACTCGGTGATTCTGCGCGAGACCCGCGTGCTGCGCGCATTGGCCGACACCGACGTACCGCACGCCGCACTGATCGCGGTGTGCGACGACGTCGACGTGCTCGGAGACGCGGTGTTCTATCTGATGGAGCCGGTGGACGGCTTCAACGCCGGGGCCGGGCTGCCGGCACTGCATGCCTCCGACGCCGGCGTGCGTCATGGCATGGGCTTGTCGATGGCCGATGCCGCCGCGCGCCTGGGTGCGATCGACCATGTGGCGGTGGGCCTGGCTGACTTCGGCAAGCCCGAGGGATTTTTGGACCGGCAGGTGCCGCGCTGGCTATCCGAATTACAGTCCTTCTCCGACTTCGACAACTATCCCGGTCCCGATATCGGGGATGTCGATGCCGTCGCCGGCTGGCTGCAGGAGCGTCAGCCACAGTATTTTCAGCCCGGCATCATGCACGGCGACTACCACGCCGCCAACGTCATGTTCTCCCCCACCGGACCCGACGTGGTCGCCATCGTCGACTGGGAGATGTGCACCATCGGCGACCCGCTGCTGGACCTCGGGTGGATGCTGGCGACGTGGTACCGCCCCGGCCATGAACCGGTGCTGCCGAATGAACTGATGGTGGCTGGAGATCTGGCCACGCCCGATGAACTGGTGGCGCGTTACGCCCAGAACACCGGCCGCGACCTGTCGAACATCGACTGGTACGCGGTGATGGCCTGCTTCAAGCTGGGCATCATCCTGGAGGGCTCGAATGCCCGGGCCGCCGCGGGTAAGGCACCCAGGGAGATCGGTGACATGCTGCACACCGCAACGGTCCGGCTGTTCGAACGAGCACACCGGATCATGGAGGGAGACTGATGATCGACTTCGAGATACCGGCGGAGCTGGCCGCTCAGCGCGACGAGATCCGCGCCTTCGTCGCCGAGGAGATCGTTCCTTTTGAGCGCGACCCGCGGATCACCCGGCACGGACCCAACGAGGAGTTGCGCACCGAGATGGTGGGTCTGGCCCGCAAGGCAGGCCTGCTGACCTTTCAGGCACCGCGGCGATTCGGCGGCCGGGAGCCGTCGCACCGTGAGCAGGCGGTGCTCTTCGAGGCCGCTGGCTGGTCGACGATGGGGCCGGTGGCGCTCAACTGCGCAGCCCCGGACGAGGGCAACATGTTCATCCTGGGCAAGATCGCCAATGACGCCCAGGCCGAGGAGTTCCTGGTGCCGGTGATCGACGGACGGCAGCGATCGGTGTTCGCGATGACCGAGCCCGGCGGTGCCGGGTCCGACCCCGACCAATTGACCACCGAAGCGGTATGCCATTCAGGACCGGCTGGCATCGAGTACGTCATCAACGGCCGCAAGTGGCTGATCACCGGGGCCGACGGTGCTCGCACCTGGATCATCATGGCCCGCGTGGCGCCCAACCCGCACGGCGGCGACGGGCCGACTCTGTTCCTGTGCGATGGCAACACTGGAGGTATCGAGCTTGAGCGGGTGATGGACACGATGGACCGCAACTACGTACAGGGCCACGGGGTGGTGCGGTTCAACAATCTGCGCCTACCCGCCTCCGCGGTGCTCGGCGAGGTGGGTCAGGCGTTGCGCTACGCCCAGATGCGGCTGGCGCCTGCCCGTCTGACGCACTGCATGCGGTGGCTGGGGGCGGCCGAGCGGGCGCACTCGATTGCCGTCGAGCACGCCCAGACCCGGACCGCGTTCGGCAAGCCGCTGGGCGAGCATCAGGGTGTCGGTTTCATGTTGGCGGACAACGAGATTGCGCTGCAGCAGTGCCGCTTGGGCATCTGGTGGGCATGCTGGGTACTGGACAATGGCGCCAAGGGCCGACACGAGAGCTCGATGGTGAAGGCCTACGTCTCCGAGGAGCTGTTCAAGGTCGCCGACCGCTGCGTGCAGATCCTCGGCGGCATGGGCATCTCCGATGAGACGCCGGTCGGCATGATCTTCTCCGACATGCGCGCCTTCCGGCTCTATGACGGGCCCACCGAGGTGCATAAGTACGCCATCGCGCGCCAGGTGCTCAGGAACCCGCGATGACCCGAGTCGACGATGCGGGGCGGGGCCGGAGCCCCGAGGAGGAGCGAGGAGGTCGACCCACCGTTCTCGACCTGTTCCGCCTCGATGACAGGGTTGCGATCGTCACCGGTGCCTCGTCGGGTTTGGGCGTGGCGTTCGCGCAGGCATTCGCCGAAGCCGGCGCCGACGTCGTGCTCGGTGCGCGGCGGGTGGAGAAGATGGCGCATACCGCCGCGCTGGTCGAGCAGGCCGGCCGGCGGGCCTACACCCGCAAGACCGACGTCGCCGACCCCGAGCAGTGCCGGCAGTTGGTCGACGCCGCGATGGCCGAGTTCGGCCGGGTCGACATCCTGATCAACAACGCCGGGGTGGGCACCGCGGTGCCG
>JAIOQK010000197.1 GCA_021413425.1 Mycobacterium sp. | reverse complement strand
AACGCGTTGATGGACACCATCTACGCGCTGGGCATCATGATCTGCTTCTACTACGGGCTAACGGCCTTCGCCTGCATCTGGTACTTCCGCCGCGAACTGTTCGCCGACCTCAACAGCTTCGTATTCAAACTGCTGTTCCCGCTGCTGGGCGGGCTGGGCCTGTTCGGGGTGCTGCTGATCACACTGCGGGACAGCGCCTCACCCGACTATGGCAGCGGCGCAAGCGTTTTCGGGGTCGGACTGGTGCTGGTGCTGGGCCTCGGCCTGATCCTGCTCGGCGTGGTGCTGATGCTTGTGTGGCGGTCGATTCAGCCGGCTTTCTTCCGCGGCGAGACGCTGCGGCACGACACACCGACCGTGATCGCAGACTGACGCCGTCGCGACTGTGCATTTTTCGACCAACCAGCGGCGTGTCGCGCGGGAAACGGCACAGTCGCGGGCCGCGGCATTGTCAGGCCGCGGATGTCACCCGGTAGACGTCGTATACCCCTTCGACGTTGCGCACGGCGTTGAGGACGTGGCCGAGATGCTTGGGGTCGCCCATCTCGAAGGTGAACCGGCTCACAGCCACCCGGTCATCGGACGTTGTCACCGATGCCGACAGGATGTTCACCCGTTCGTCGGCGAGCACCCGGGTGACATCGGAGAGCAGTCGGTGCCGATCGAGCGCCTCGACCTGGATGGCCACCAGGAACACCGAGGTGGCCGAGGGCGCCCAGAGCACCTCGATGATGCGCTCGGACTGGTTCTGTAGATCGGAGGCGTTGGTGCAGTCGGTGCGGTGCACGCTCACCCCGCCGCCGCGGGTGACGAAGCCCATGATGTTGTCCCCGGGCACCGGGGTGCAGCACTTGGCCAGTTTGGTCAGCACGCCGGTCACTCCGGGCACCGCCACCCCGCTGTCATCGGTGCTGCGCTGACGCACCGGCATGGTGGCCGGGGTGGAGCGCTCGGCCAGTTCGTCCTCGGCGCCGTCGGCTCCGCCGAGTTGGGCCAGCAGCCGCTGCACCACGTGCCGCGGTGAGACGTGCCCCTCGCCGACGGCGGTGTAGAGCGCCGAGACATCGCCGTAGCGCAGTTCGTGGGCCAGTGCGCTCATCGCGTCGGCGCTGACCAGCCGCTGCAGCGGCAGCCCGCCGCGGCGCACCTCGCGGGTGATCGAGTCCTTCCCGGCCTCCAGTGCCTCCTCGCGGCGCTCCTTGGCGAACCACTGCCGGATCTTGGCCTTGGCCCGGGGGGAGACCGCGAAGCTCTGCCAGTCCCGCGACGGTCCTGCGTTGGGAGCCTTGGAGGTGAACACCTCGACCAGCTCACCGTTTTCCAGCTTGCGCTCCAGTGCCACCAGCCGGCCGTTGACGCGGGCTCCGATGCAGCGGTGCCCGACCTCGGTATGCACGGCGTAGGCGAAGTCCACCGGGGTCGAGCCGGTCGGAAGGGTGATCACATCGCCCTTGGGGGTGAAGACGAAGATCTCCTGCACGGCCAGGTCGTAGCGCAGCGACTCCAGGAACTCCCCCGGGTCGGCCGCCTCCCGCTGCCAGTCCAGCAGTTGGCGCATCCAGGCCATATCGTCGATCTCGGTGGCGGCGTGCGGATGCGGAAGCCCGTTGCGGCCCTTGGCCTCCTTGTAGCGCCAGTGCGAGGCGATGCCGTACTCGGCGGTGCGGTGCATGTCGCGGGTGCGGATCTGCACCTCCAGCGGTTTACCCTCCGGGCCGACGACGGTGGTGTGCAGCGATTGGTAGACCCCGAATCGGGGCTGCGCGATGTAGTCCTTGAACCGGCCGGGCATCGGCTGCCACAGCGAGTGCACCACGCCGACGGCGGCGTAGCAGTCGCGGATCTCGTCGCACAGGATCCGTACCCCGACGAGGTCGTGGATGTCGTCGAAGTCGCGGCCCTTGACGATCATCTTCTGGTAGATCGACCAGTAGTGCTTGGGCCGGCCCTCCACCACCGCGGTGATCTTCATCGCGCTCAGCGCGGAGTTGATGTCGGAGCGCACCCGCGCCAGATAGGTGTCGCGCGACGGCGCCCGGTCAGCGACCAGTCGAACGATCTCCTCGTAGCGCTTGGGATGTAGCACCGCGAAGGAGAGGTCCTCGAGTTCCCATTTCACCGTCGCCATGCCTAGCCGGTGTGCAAGGGGCGCAATCACTTCCAGCGTCTCACGGGCCTTGCGGGCCTGCTTCTCCGGCGGCAGGAAGCGGATCGTGCGCATATTGTGCAGGCGGTCGGCCACCTTGATCACCAGCACCCTCGGGTCGCGGGCCATCGCGATGATCATCTTGCGGATGGTCTCGCCCTCGGCGGCGCCGCCCAGCACCACCCTGTCCAGCTTGGTGACACCGTCCACCAGGTGGCCCACCTCGTCACCGAAGTCGGCGGTCAGTGCCGCCAGGGTGTAACCGGTGTCCTCGACGGTGTCGTGCAGCAGGGCCGCGACCAGTGTGGTGGTGTCCATGCCGAGTTCGGCCAGGATGCTGGCCACTGCTAGCGGATGGGTGATGTAGGGATCCCCGGAGCGGCGCAGTTGGGTGGCGTGCTTGGCCTCGGCCACCTCATAGGCGCGCTGCAGGATGGACAGGTCGGCTTTGGGATAGATCGAGCGATGCACCGCGATCAGCGGTTCGAGCACCGGGTTGGACGCGCCGCGCTGGGCGGTCATCCGCCGCGCGAGCCGGGCCCGCACCCGCCGCGAGGCGCTGCTGGTGGTCTTGAGGGTGTCTGGGTGCGGCGGCTCGGCGGTCGGCGGGTCGACGACAGGCATGGACTGGGTCTCCTCGGCCATGCTCACCTCCGATCGTCTTTTTCGAGGATATCGCCTCACCGCCTCCCCGCGGTGGTGGCGGCCGAGGGTTACACGCGCTGCAGGCTGTACACCGGCAGCCCGGCCAGCCGGTCGCGGCCGCCGAGGGCGGCGAGTTCGATCACCACCGCCGCGGCGGTGACCACCGCACCGGCGGTGATCAGCAGATCCCAACTGGCCGCCAAGGTGCCCCCGGTGGCCAGGACGTCGTCGATGATGGCGACCGTCCGCCCGGCCAGCGCGACCCCTTCGGCGGGGATTTCCAGCGCCGCCGTGCCGTACTCGAGGTCGTAGGTTCTTGTGATCACCGGCGGGGGCAGCTTGCCGGCTTTACGGATGGCCAGCACCCCGACCCCGAGGCGCGCCGCGACCGCCCCGCCGAGCAGGAAGCCGCGGGCGTCGATCCCGGCGATCAGGTCCGCGCCCTCGACCACACCGGCCAGCGCGTCGGTCACCACGGCGAACGCCCGGTCATCAGCCAGCACCGGGGTGAGGTCCCGGAACAACACACCCGGTTGCGGGAAGTTGGGGACCTGCCGGGTCAGCGCCGCGACGACGGCCGCGGGATCCGCTGCACCCTCGGGTCCTAGGGTTCCAGCCGCCATCGGTCCATGTTCCAGCCCGCGCCCCACTTGGTCGGATTGGCCTCGACGGCGAACATCCGCTTGGCGGCCAACACGGTGCGCTCCTGGCGGTACAGCGGCAGCGTGGGCACGTCGGCCCACAGCATCGGCGCCGCATCCGCAAGCAGTCGGGTCTGCTCCTTGGGATCGGTGGTGACCACCAGTGCGGAGATGATCCCGTCGATCTGGGGGTTGGAGTAACCGGGCAGATTGTTGCCGTTGCCGGTGAACAGTGCGTAGGCATCTATCGCCGAGGATCCGCTGGATCCGCTTCCGGTCGCGCCGCCGGTGCTGGCCAGCAGCGCGTCGATCTGGCCCTCCCGCAGGGTCTGCGGGCCGGTGGTGTCGGAGGTGGTGTCGATCACCGTGATACCGGCCACCGCGCAGGATTGCGCGATCGCCGCGATAGCGGCGGCCAGTCTCGGATTGGGTGACTGGTAGCCGATGCGGACGCTCAGCGGCGCGCCTTCGATGGCTGCCCGCGCCGCATCCGGGTTGGCCACTGCGAATGCACCGCCCTCGGCCGCGGCCTCGGTGCCGGCGTAGGCGTCATCGGTCACCGGGTTGAGCCGGGTGTTGGCGATCGGCATCTCGACGTTGCGGGCGATCACATCGCGCGGCGTGCACAGCGCCAGGGCGCGGCGGGCCGCTGGGGTGGACAGCGCGCCGCGGGCGCCGAAGATCAGCTGTTCGATTCCGCCCGAGGGAATCTCGGTGCGGTCGTAGTCATCAGGGGTACTCAGGGTGCCCGAGGATCCGGTCGCGACGTCGACGACGTGGAAGCTGCCGTTGTTGACCCGGTCCTGCACCTCGACCCCGCGGGGCCACACCACGATCCGTTTGGTGACCGGTTCGGTGCCCCACCACCGATCGTTGGCGGTGAGTGCCACCGCACCCTCGGCGAGCACCGAGTCGATCCGATAGGGACCCGACGACGGGAACCGCTTGGTGTCGATGCCTGGTGTGAGTTCCCAGATCGTGTTCCATGCGTCGGCGATGCGTGACACCGCCGCGGGGTCGCCGCCGAGCAGGGTGGCGGTAACGTCGAGGCCTAATTCGTCACCGATGACGTGGGAGGGCATCAGCGATGTCGCGGTGAACAACTGGTTGTAGTCGACGATGCCGCGGTTGGGCAGGAAGCTGACCCGTGCCCGCTTCTGCCCGGGCTGGCAATCGATGCCGGCGATGTCGATGTAGCCGGCCCTGCTGGCCGCGTCGAATCCGGGGTACCGGCCGGACTGCGCGGCCCAGGTCAGCACCATGTCATCACAGGTGATCGGTTTGCCGTCGGAGTAGACGGCGTTGTCGGCGATCTGATAGTCGAGCACCAGCGGCTCACGGCCGATCACCGTCACCGACCCGAAGTCGTTGTCCGCCAGCACCTGTCCGTCGGGCCCGTGGAAGCCGAAGCCGGTGAGCACCCGGGCGAATGCCTGCGGACCGGCCGATGCGGCGCCGACGACGGTGTTGGTGTTGTAGGTGTTGAGCAGGCCGTCGACGGCGTAGTTGACCTGATCGGCGGCGGCGCCCGCGCATCCGCTCAGCGCGGATGCGGCGGCAACCGACAGTGCGGCCACCATCGCGGCGGCCGCACGGCGGCGCCTCTGTGCCACGGCGACTAGGCCCGGGTGCCGCGCTTGCCGGACGGACGGTTCGGCCGCGCCGGCTGCGTGGTGCCGTCCGGGATGAGCGAGGCCTCGGCCTCGACGTCGGGCAGTTCACCGGCGGCGGCCTGCTTGCGCCGCTTGAGCACCCGCCGGGTGTGGTTTCGCACGATGTCGGTGCGCTCGCGAAGGGTCACCAGCAGAGGCGTGGCGAAGAAGATGGACGAGAAGCTGCCCACCAGGATGCCCACCATCTGCACCAGGGCGAGGTCCTTAAGCGTGCCCACGCCGAGTAGCCACACCGCCACGATCATCAGCGAGATAATCGGCATGATCGAGATGATGCTGGTGTTGATCGAGCGCATGAAGGACTGGTTGATGGCCAGGTTCGCCTGGTCGGCGAAGGTGCGCCGGGTGGTGTGTTCGAAGCCCTTGGTGGTCTCCTGCACCTTGTCGAAAATGATCACGGTGTCATAGAGCGAATATCCGAGAATCGTGAGCAGCCCGATCACAGTGGCCGGGGTGACCTCAAAACCCACCAGTGAGTACACGCCAGCTGTCACGGTGACGTCGAAGAACAGTGCGGCCAGCGCCGCGAGCCCCATGTATCTCTCGTAACGCAGGGTGATGTAGATCGTCACTAGGACCAGGAACACCACCAGTGCGATGAGCGCCTTCTTGGTGATCTGCCCGCCCCAGGTCTCCGAGACCGCCGAGTCGCTGATGGCCTGCTGACTGGGTTGGCCGTCGACGCCCTTGGGCTGGAACTGATCGAAGAGTGCGACGCGCAGTTTCTCGGTCTGGTCATTGTCCAACGTGGCCGAGCGGATCTGCACCGTGGCGCTGGCGCCG
>JAIOQK010000039.1 GCA_021413425.1 Mycobacterium sp. | reverse complement strand
CACCGGGTCGGGGACCTCGGAGAGGGGTAGCGCGCGGCCTTCGACGGGGGCCAGGACGGGTGTCGTGCTCAAGGGGGACTCCTTCGTCTCCTGTGTACGAGAAGAATAGAGACCGCGGTGAGTCTGGGGGCCAAAACCGCCGCTCACGTCGGGTGATTCTGGTCTAAGCTTCCCCTGCAGCGAATCAGAGGAAGGTCGGCCGGACATGAGTGATACGAGCAAAACGACAGGGGCGCAAGCGAAGTCGGGCCTCAACATTCCGGGATTCGCGCAGTTGCAACGCCTCGGCAAGAGCCTCATGCTGCCCATCGCCGTGCTTCCCGCCGCCGGGATCCTGTTGCGCCTGGGCCAGGACGACCTGCTGGGTCGGATCAAAGCCCCGGTGATCGGCCCGTTCTTCCAGGCGATGAGCGCCGCCGGCGGAGCGCTGTTCGACAATCTGCCACTGCTGTTCGCCGTCGGTGTGGCGATCGGCTTCGCCCGCAAGGCCGACGGATCCACTGCACTGGCTGCGGTCGTGGGTTACCTCGTGATGCAGGCCGTCTTCAAGACGATGTCGCCCTTCGTGCTCGAGGGTGTCGTCGACAAGGCCGGTAATCAAGCACTGATCAACTACAGCGTGCTGGGCGGAATCGTGGTGGGTCTTATCACCGCAGTTCTCTTCGACCGGTACCACACTATTCAGTTGCCGCCGTACCTCGGCTTCTTCGGCGGACGACGGTTCGTGCCGATCGCGGTGTCGCTGGCGATTCTGTTTGTGGCATTCGCGATGAGTTACTTCTATCCGATCTTCAACGCGGGGCTCACCGGGTTGGGCCGGTTCATCGGCGGTGCCGGAGCGTTGGGTGCGTTCGTTTATGGATTCGCCAACCGCATGCTGATTCCTATTGGGCTGCACCATATTCTGAACTCCTATATCTGGTTCCTGTACGGCAGCTACACCAAACCCGACGGCACGGTCGTGACAGGTGAACTACCGCGTTTCACCGCCGGCGACCCGACCGGCGGCCACCTGACCGCCGGCTTCTACCCGATCCTGATGTTCGGCCTGCCGGCCGCCGCGCTGGCCATGATTCACGTCGCCAACAAGCGCCAGCGCAAGGTCGCGTTCGGGATCCTGTCGGCGGCTGGTCTGACGGCGTTCCTCACCGGCGTCACCGAACCGTTGGAGTTCGCCTTCATGTTCGTGGCGTTCCCGCTCTACGTGATCCACGCTCTGCTGACGGGTGCCTCACTCGCGATCGCCTACGCCCTGGACATACACCTCGGCTTTTCGTTCTCCGCCGGGCTGATGGACCTACTTCTCTACGGGACCGCGCCGGCGGCGAAGAACGTCCCGTTGCTCATCGTGATGGGACTGGCGTTCTTCGTCATCTATTACCTGCTGTTCCGTTTTGCGATCACGAAGTGGAACATGCGCACCCCCGGTCGCGAACCGGAGGGGGAGTTCGAGATCGAAGAGAGTGCAAACCTCAGCGCGGGCCCCGACTCGGCCACCACGATCCCGGTCGGTGCCACGGCGGCCACGGCGGTCATAGCCGACAGCAAGGCAGAGCAACTCATCGCCGCCTTCGGCGGCCGGGAGAACCTGGTCAACGTCGACGCGTGCATCACCCGGCTGCGCATGGAGGTGGCCGATACCTCCAAGGTGGACGCCGAGCGGCTCAAGGCACTCGGAGCGATGGGTGTGATCGAGGTCGGCACCAGCGTGCAGGCGGTGTTCGGCACCCAGGCCGAGGCGCTCAAGAACGAGATCACCGACGTTCTCTAGCGGTTGACAGGCCGGCCGCGGATCGGGGCTGGAGTGTCGCAACGTTTGGGGCGCCCGGTCGACCCTGAGAATGAGTGCCGTGCGAACCGGAGAGATCAGAGCGCTGACCGGTCTGCGCATCGTGGCCGCGCTATGGGTGGTGCTCTTCCATTTCCGGCCGCTGCTCTGGGAGGCCTCGCCACGCCTGCGTGACGACCTGGCTCCGCTGCTCGATGCCGGCGCCCAGGGTGTGGACCTGTTCTTCATCCTCAGCGGATTCGTCCTGGCCTGGAACTATCTCGACCGGATGGGGCCGTCCTGGTCGGCCCGGGCAACGTTGCACTTCCTGTGGCTGCGGCTGTCCCGGGTGTGGCCGGTCTACCTGGTCACCATGCACCTGGCCGCGCTGTGGATCATCGTGACACTGCACGTCGGCACGGTGCCGTCCCCGGATGCGGACAAGCTCACCGCGATCAGCTATCTGCGGCAGTTGTTCATGGTCCAGCTGTGGTTCTCGCCGTTCTTCGACGGCACCAGTTTCGACGGTCCGGCCTGGTCGATCAGTGCCGAATGGCTGGCATACCTAATCTTCGGGGCTCTGGCGCTGGTGGTGTTCCGGATCGCTCGGGCGTCGCGGGCCCGCACCCTGTTCTGGCTGTCCGTCCTCGCAGTGCTGCCGCCCACGTTGCTGCTGCTGGCCAGTGGAGTGCTCTACACACCGTGGAGCTGGCTGCCCCGGATCATCGCCCAGTTCACCGCCGGCGTGCTGGCGTGCGCCGCGGTGCGGCGGCTGCGCATCGATGAGCGGGGGCGCCGGGCCGCGGGGTATCTCTCAGTGCTTCTGGTCGCTGCGATCGCCGGCGGGCTGTACTACTACGACGCGAATCCGGTGTCCGGCATGGTGGACTCCGGTGCGCTGATGGGGGTGTTGTTCATGCCGCTGGTTGTGGCACTCTCGGTCGGATCCGGCACCCTGCCGGCGATCCTGTCCACCCGGCCGATGGTCTACGGCGGCCAGATCTCGTTCAGTCTCTACATGATTCACGAACCGGTGCACACGATCTGGAACTGGGCGGTGGCCCAGTACACGATCGTCATGCCCAAGTCAGTGGCCAAGATCGTGGTGGTTGGGCTGATCATCGTCGCCGTGCTGGCCGCGATGGCGTTGTTCCACTGGGTGGAGGAGCCGGCGCGGCGGTGGATGCGGCGCATGGTGGACACCCGCGACGTTCACGACGCCGCGCCGGCCGCACCGGCGGCCGACGACCCCGGGCGACGGTCGGTGCTGCAGGGCGCCGCCGCCGTCGTTGCCGTCGCGCTGGCCGCGGTATCGGGGGTGGCCGCAGTGGCAGACGCGCCGGTGGCGAGGGCGTCGGAGGCCGCGAAAGTCACCGTCATCGGCGACTCTTACACCGAGGGATCAGGGGAGGGCGGCAACGGACCCCGATCCTGGCCGCAGATCGCGTGGCAACTGTTGGCGGCCGAGGGCGTGGACGTCGACGCCGACGTCGTGGCCGAGGGTGGCGCGGGCTACGGGCAACCCGGCCGGCGCGGCAACGTCTTTCAAGATCTCACCGCCCAGGCCGTGCGCCGCGGCGACGAATTGGTGGTGTTCTTCGGCTCACGCAACGACCAACCGGTGGACCCGCGGCGGCTTTCCCGGTTCGCGGCTGACGCCTTCCTGTTGGCCCGCTATGCCGCACCGGCCGCCAAGCTGCTGGTGATCGGTCCGCCGTGGCCGACGGCCACCCCGGCGCCCGAGGTGCTCACGATCCGTGACAGCCTGCGCGACCAGGCCGCCGCTGTCGGCGCGGTGTTCGTCGACCCCATCGCGCAGGGGTGGTTCGTCGGTCGCCCCGATCTCATCGGCGACGACGGCGTGCATCCCACTGACGCCGGACATGCCTATATGGCGGCCAGGATCGCCCCGCTGATCTACGACCAGCTCACCATCAGGCTCTAGTCGTCTTCGTCGTCGGCCGGCGGCGGGCCGGGCTCGTCCGGCGGCGCGGCCGGTGGCTGACGGTTGAGCCAGTCCCGGAGCCGGAACAGCTGACTGGCGACCAGGCCCACGCCTACCAGCAGCAGACCCCCGACGATCAACGCTGTGGTCACAGGCATGCCCCTTCCCTGCGGCGC
>JAIOQK010000088.1 GCA_021413425.1 Mycobacterium sp. | reverse complement strand
GGGTGGTGGTTGCCACCACTGTGACCGGCAACCCGTTGTGCTGGCCTAACTTCCCCGAGGCCAGCATGGCCCGGCATACGGTCTGCAAGGCGTCATGGGTGCGTTGGGCGGCGCTGCGGGTATCGCCGCTGATCTGCTCCTGGGAGGGGACGCCGTCCACGCACGGTGCATCGTCGTCGGGATTGCAGTAACCCGGGCCCGCGATCTTGACGAAGACCGCATCGAGGGTCGCCCGCAGTTCGGGGGTCAGCCAGCCGGAGATCTTGCTCATGCCGTCGAGATCTTGGCGTCCGATCGTCACACCGCGTTTGCGGGCGTGCTCACGATCGTCGTCAAGGGTGCCGTCCTGGTCGAGGTAGCCCATCAGTTGGCGGGCGACCGCGCGCAGCCCATCGGGTGTGAGCCCACCCGCGAGTCCGGACAGCTGCGACTCGGCAGCGGCCCGGGTGCCCACATCGACAGCGGCCGGCAGCTGGGCCATGAAATCCCGGATCACCGTCACGTGCTCGCTGCCGATCTCCCCACGAGCTTGGGCCGCCGCCGTGCCGGGGAGCTCCGGCGGCAGGGGTTCGCCGGTGACAGCCCGGCGCGGACCCAGTTGGGCGGCTTCGGCGATGCGCCGGCCGGCTTCGGCGCCGCTGATCCCCAGCCGTTGGGACAACACCGCCCGCCAGGATTTGGCGCCCATCTCCTTGGCGGTGGTCTGGGACTGCAGGTGCGCGAGCAACGCATGCTCAGCGGCGGGCTGGCGGCGCCGGTGGGTTTCCAGCCGGTCTAGGACCTCCAGCACGTGCGCCGCGCCCAGGCCATGGACCGGCAGCGAGGCCACCTTGTCCCACGCCACCGCGACCTCGTCGAGGGCGGCCAGTACCGCCTCGACGTCGGGGGTGCGCATCTCCATGGTTCGAACATTAGTTCGACCCACTGACAGATTTGCGCTACGGGCGCGCCTGCACCCGCTGATTCAGTGAGCGCGCCGCCAGGATCAGAGAGAACACCACGATGGTGCCGATGACGGCCACGCCGATCCGCACCGGAAGCGCGTTCGCGGTGAACACCGGTGCTGAGGACAGATCGACGGTGTCTGCTTTGGGCGGGGCCAGCGACGGGTCGGGTTCGATCAGGGTCCCGATCGTGGTGCCCGGCGCAGTGGCGAAGCCGTAGTCCAGCAGCCGGGCCGTCTGCTCCCACGGCGCGATGGGTTGCCGGCTGCCCTTGAGCAGCACCGCCATCAGGCGGCGTCCGTCCCGCGTGGCCGCGCCGACGAAGGTCTGCCCGGCGTCGTCGGTGTATCCGGTCTTGCCGCCGAGCGCGCCCGGATAGTTGTAGAGCAGTTTGTTGTCGTTCTCCACCGGATAGGGCGGGCCGCCGGCATCAGGGAACTGATAGTCGCGGGTGCGCACGATGTCGGCGAACACCGGGTTGTTGTAGGCGTAGCGGTAAAACAGCCCGATGTCGTAGACCGAGGTGCTCATGCCCGGCCCATCGAGCCCTGACGGGGTGGCCACCCGGGTGTCGCGGCCACCGAGTTTGGCGGCCAGCGTGTTGATCTTGCCCAGCCCGACATCCATCCCGCCCAGCGCGCGCGCCAGGGCGTCGGCAGCGTCGTTGCCGGAGTACATCAGCAGTCCGTGCAGCAGGTCGTTGACGGTGTAGCGGCCGCCCGGCTTGACGCCCACCTTGGTTCCTTCTGCGTTGGCGTCGTCCTGGGTGCCGCCGATGATCCGGTTCAGTGGCAGCTCGTTGATGGCGGCCATGGCGGTCAGCGCTTTGATCACACTGGCGGGGCGGTGGCGGCCGTGCGGATCGCGGGCGGCGATCACATCCCCGGTGTCGAGGTCGGCCACCAGCCAGGCCTCGGCGGAGACGTCGGCAGGCACCGGCGGTGTTCCGGCCGCGACGATCACCCCGCAGCCCGAGAGCGCCTCACCGCCGACGGGGGTGGCCGGCACCGGCAGCGGCTGAGGCGGGTCACCGGCTTTGGGAACCTCGGAGGAGTCGACGGCCGGCGGGGTGGAGACCTTGTACGGGCAGCTGTTGGGGTCCGGCGCAGGCTCGGCCACCGCGACCGCGGGGCCGACGGCCAGGAACAGCGCCGCCGCCACGGCAGCGACCCGCCCCGCCCCGCTCAACATCGCCATGGAAGTGCAGGTTAAGCGAATCGGACCCAGAATCCGGGGAGCCGCGCTGTGACGGGTGTGGCTGTTGTTGCGAAACTTTTACAGCAACCGGCTGGCCTCGCCGAGCACGCGGTGCAGGATCTCGTAGATCTCGTCGAACTCGTCCGGGCCGCTGATCAGCGGCGGAGCCAGCTGCACCACCGGGTCGCCGCGGTCGTCGGCGCGGCAATACAGCCCGGCCTCGAAGAGCGCGGCCGACAGGAAGCCGCGCAGCAGCCGCTCGCTCTCGGCGTTGTCGAAGGTCTCCTTGGTGGTCCTGTCCTTCACCAACTCGATCCCGTAGAAGAAGCCCTCGCCGCGGACGTCGCCGACGATCGGAAGTTCCAGCAGCTTCTCCAGGGTGGCCCGGAAGATCGGCGCGTTGGTCTTGACGTGATCGTTGAGGCCCTCGCGTTCGAAGACGTCGAGATTGGCCAGCGCCACCGCGGACGACACCGGGTGCCCGCCGAAGGTGTAGCCGTGGCCGAAGGTGGTCTTACCGTCGTTGAACGGCTCGAACAGCCGGTCGCTGGCGATCATCGCGCCGATCGGGGCGTAGCCGGAGCTCATGCCTTTGGCGCAGGTGATGATGTCGGGCACGTAGCCGAGATCCTCGCAGGCGAACATCGATCCGATCCGCCCGAACGCACAGATGGTCTCGTCCGAGACCAGCAGCACGTCGTAGTGATCGCAGATCTCGCG
>JAIOQK010000087.1 GCA_021413425.1 Mycobacterium sp. | reverse complement strand
ACCGGGGATGCGGCAGTTCTCGAAGTACAACTCGGTGGTGGGCGAGCCCTTGATGCCGAGCTTGCGCTCCTTGGGTCCGATGGTGAAACCCTCGTCGTCCTCGTGGACCATGAACGCCGAGATGCCGTTGGCGCCCTTGTCGGGATCGCTGACCGCCATCACCGTGTACCAGGCGGACTTGCCGCCGTTGGTGATCCAGCACTTGGAGCCGTTGAGGATCCAGTCGTCGCCGTCGGCCTTGGCGCGGGTGCGCATGGCCGCGGCGTCGCTGCCGGCCTCGCGCTCGGACAGCGCATAGGAGGCCATCTTGCCGTCGGCGATCTCCGGCAGCACCTTCTTCTTCAACTCATCGGAGCCGCGCAGGATCAGGCCCATGGTGCCGAGCTTGTTGACCGCCGGGATCAGCGACGCCGAGGCGTCGACCCGGGCGACCTCCTCGATGACGATGCAGGCAGCCACCGAGTCCGCGCCCTGGCCGCCGAACTCCTCGGGGACGTGCACGGCGTTGAAGCCTGAGGCGTTGAGCGCCTCGAGGGCCTCGTCGGGGAATCGCGCCTCTTCGTCCACCGCGGCGGCGAACGGGGCGATCTCCTTCTCTGCCAGCGCGCGGATCGCCGCGCGCAGCTCCTCATGCTCCTCCGGTAGACGGAAGACATCGAACGACGAATCACCGCTCCAGCCGGCCATCAGGGCCTCCTAATTCTTCGAGCTAGTCTCCGAGTAACTGCTCCCGAAGCGCGCGGTCCTTGGTCAGGACGTCGGCCTCGAGGCTTTTCTGGAATTCTCCCATCCTCGCCCGCAGGGCGGGATCCGAGGATCCCAAAATGCGCACCGCGAGCAGTCCGGCGTTGCGGGCGCCGCCGATCGACACACATCCCACCGGAACCCCGGCCGGCATCTGCACGATCGACAGCAGCGAGTCCAGACCGTCGAGTGTGGCCAGCGGCACCGGCACCCCGATCACCGGCAGCGGGGTAGCCGAGGCCACCATGCCGGGCAGGTGTGCCGCCCCGCCGGCCCCGGCGATGATGACCTCGATACCGCGGTCGGCCGCGCCGCTCGGCTCGTTCCCGCACCACCCCGATATCTTCCCCGAGAACGTTCACATGGCCAATTTTTCGTCCGGGCCGCTCCTGCTTGCCGTAGAGATGCACGTGCGCGTCGGGGATCCGGCCGAACAGGTGGTGCACCCGCTCGTCCATCGCCATCGCTGGCGGCTGCGCCGCACCCAGCACATTGGCCATCACCGTCACCGGGGCCAGTGGGCGGGTGTCGCCGAGCGGGTAGTCCAGCACCGCGCGCAGGTGCTGTTCGAACTGACTGGTGATGGCGCCGTTCATCGTCCAGTGCCCGGAGTTGTGCGGTCGCATCGCCAACTCATTGACCATGAGCGTGCCGTCGTGGGTCTCGAACAACTCCACCGCCAGCACACCCACCACGCCGAGTTCCTCGGCGATCCGCAGCCCCAACTGTTCGGCTTGGGATGCCAGCGCCTCGGGCAGGTCCGGCGCCGGCGCCAGCACCGTGACGCAGATCCCCTGGCGTTGAACGGTTTCCACGATCGGCCATGCCGCACCCTGCCCGAACGGCGAGCGGGCCACCAACGCCGCGAGCTCGCGGCGCATGGCCACCCGCTCCTCCAGCAGCACCGCCACACCGTCGGCCAGGTATCCCGCGACCGCCTCGCGGGCCGTCGCGACATCATCGGCGAGCACCACTCCGCGCCCGTCGTATCCGCCGCGGGCGGTCTTGACCACCATCGCGCCGCCGACCTCGGCGGCGAAGGCGTCGACGTCATCGACGTGGGTCGCCTCGGTGAACCGCGGCACCGGGGCGCCGAGTTCGGCGAGCCGGCGGCGCATCACCAGCTTGTCCTGGGCGCACACCAGGGCGTGCGGGCCGGGCAGCACCGTCACGCCCTCGGCCACCAGGGTGTGCAGCAACTCGGTGGGCACGTGCTCGTGATCGAAGGTCAGTGCGTCGGCGCCCTGGGCCGCGCGGCGCAGCGCGTCGAGATCGGTGTGCGCGCCGAGCACCACGTCGGGGCTCACCTGCGCGGCCGGATCATCGGGGCTCACCGCGAGCACCCGCAGGCTCTGGCCCAGCGCGATCGCGGCCTGGTGGGTCATCCGGGCCAGTTGCCCGCCGCCCACCATTGCTACCTTCGGCACGGCGCCTATGCTGCCATGACCGGCGTTTATGGCGGTTGACCAGCATCGCTACGCAGCGCAGCGCGGTTTTCCGTAGACTTTGCTCCCGTGTCCTTCGCCGATGCCACGATCGCCCGGCTGCCACGTCCCATGCGGTCGTTCGCCGAGCAACACCACGAGCTGATCAAGTTCGCGATCGTCGGAGCGACCACTTTCATCATCGACTCGGCGATCTTTTACACGCTGAAGCTGACCATCCTCGAACCCAAGCCGGTGACCGCGAAGGTCATCGCCGGCATCGTCGCGGTGATCGCCTCCTATGTGCTGAACCGGGAGTGGAGTTTCCGCGATCGCGGGGGCCGCGAGCGCCACCACGAAGCCTTGCTGTTCTTCGGTTTCAGCGCCGTGGGCGTGCTGCTCGCCATGGCGCCGCTGTGGTTCTCGCGCTACATCCTCCACATACAGACCCCGCACGTCTCGCTGACGGTGGAGAACATCGCCGACTTCGTCTCCGCCTACATCATCGGCAACCTGTTGCAGATGGCGTTCCGGTTCTGGGCCATGCGGCGCTGGGTCTTCCCCGACAACCTCGGTGGCGACAGGGCGCTGGAATCGACTCTGACCTCCGGCGGTATCGCCGAGGTGATGGAGGACGAGATCGCCGTCCGGCGCCGCCGCAGGGATCCGGCCGCCTAACGCTCCTCGAGGGCGTCGAACACCTCGTGGTAGAGCAGTGAGTGCACCTGCTCAACCTGCGGAATATCATGGAACTCCAGCGGATCCTGCGACGCCGACTCGATGACCAGGGTGCCGGTGCGCACCATTCGGTCGACGATGCCGTGGGTGAACTCCACGCTGTTAATCCGGGCCAGCGGGATGTCGATACCGGCCCGGTTGAGCACCCCGTGGCGGTACATCACCCGGCGGTCGGTGATCACGAAGTGTGTTGTCACCCAGGCGAAGAACGGCCGCACCGTCAACCAGAGGACCAGCACCAGCCACAGTGCGGCGATCACCGCCGAGACCACCTGCCGGGCGCGCGGATCCCAGCCG
>JAIOQK010000086.1 GCA_021413425.1 Mycobacterium sp. | reverse complement strand
TCCGCGCGATACGAGCGGCGCATGGCCCGCAGGACGCGGTCGGACCCCGACTGCAACGGCATGTGCAACGCGGGGCAGACGTTGCGCGTGGCCGCCATCGCCTCGATGACGTCATCGGTGAACTCCGCTGGGTGCGGGGAGGTGAATCGCACCCGCTCGAGGCCGTCGATGCGGCCACATGCCCGCAGCAGGGCGGCGAACGCGCCTGGATCGCGGGGGATCTCGGGATCGTCGAATGACACCCCGTAGGCGTTGACATTCTGGCCGAGCAGCGTGACCTCGAGCACTCCCTGGTCGACCAGTGACTGCACCTCGGCGAGGATGTCGGTGGGGCTGCGATCGCGCTCCTTGCCGCGCAGTGACGGCACGATGCAGAACGTGCAGGTGTTGTTGCACCCCACCGAGATGGAGACCCACGCCGCGTAGGCGGACTCGCGCGCGGCCGGCAGGGTCGAGGGGAACTCCCGCAGCGACTCGGCGATCTCGACCTGCGCGGTCCGGTTGTGCCGGGCCCGCTCGAGCAGCGTGGGCAGCGACCCGATGTTGTGGGTTCCGAACACCACGTCCACCCACGGGGCGCGGCGCAGCACGGCGTCGCGGTCCTTCTGTGCCAGACATCCCCCGACAGCGATCTGCATGTGCGGCTCGGCCTGCTTGCGCGGGGCAAGATGGCTGAGGTTGCCGTAGAGCTTGTTGTCGGCGTTCTCCCGCACCGCGCAGGTGTTGAACACGACGACATCTGCGTCGGTTCCGTCGGGGGCGCGGCGGTAGCCGGCGGCCTCCAGCAGCCCGGCGAGGCGCTCGGAGTCGTGGACATTCATCTGACAGCCGTAGGTACGGACCTGGTAGGTGCGTTGTAGCGGTGCGGTCGACGGATCGCCCGCCTCGCGGCCTCCGGTCAGCACCGATGTCACGTCCCACATGCTACGGAGGCCCGACCCGGCCTGAGAAACCGCTGTAGGGTCGGAACACATGGCGGCCGGTAGCGCGAGCACCGATGCGTCGGTGCCCACGATCGCGGTTCCGATGATCTCGATGCGCGGGGTCAACAAGCACTTCGGCACGCTGCATGTCCTCAAAGACATCGATCTCGACGTGAACCGCGGCCAGGTGGTCGTAGTGCTCGGCCCGTCGGGCTCGGGTAAGTCGACGCTGTGCCGCACGATCAATCGGCTGGAGACCCCCGACTCCGGCACGATAGCGATCGACGGGCAGCCGCTGGCCGCCGAGGGCCGCAAACTGGCCAGGTTGCGCTCCGAGGTGGGCATGGTCTTCCAGTCGTTCAATCTCTTCGCCCACAAGACGGTGCTGGAGAACGTGACACTGGCGCCGATGAAAGTGCGCAAGATGGCACGCGACGAGGCGCGCAGCAGCGCGATGGCGCTGTTGGAGCGGGTCGGGGTGGCCGATCAGGCGCAGAAATACCCTGCCCAGCTGTCCGGGGGCCAGCAGCAACGGGTGGCGATCGCGCGATCGTTGGCGATGAACCCGAAGGTCATGTTGTTCGATGAGCCCACCAGCGCCCTGGATCCGGAGATGATCAACGAGGTGCTGGCCGTGATGGCCGGGCTCGCGGGTGACGGGATGACGATGGTGGTCATCACCCACGAGATGGGATTCGCCCGCCGCGCCGCCGACCGGGTGGTATTCATGGCCGAGGGCGCCATCGTGGAGGACGCCCCACCGGCCGAATTCTTCTCCGCACCCCGATCCGACCGTGCCAAGGACTTCCTCGGCAAGATCCTCAACCATTGAACCGCGAAAGGACCACCCACATGGCCACACGATCGTTACGAATCCTCACCTCCGCCGCCATGGCTGTCACGCTCGCGTTGACCGCGAGTGCATGCGGAGGCGGCGGGAGCGGTGGCAGTGGCGGTGACGGCGACAAGATCGTCATCGGGACGAAGTACGACCAGCCCGGCTTCGGGCTGAAGAACCCCGACGGGACAATGAGCGGATTCGACGTCGACGTCGCCCGATACGTCGCCAAAGAACTCGGCTACAGCGATGGGCAGATCGAGTGGAAGGAATCCCCGTCCGCACAGCGCGAGACCCTGATCGCCAACGATCAGGTGCGCTACATCGTCGCGACGTACTCGATCACCGACAAACGCAAGGAGAAGATCTCCTTCGCCGGGCCGTACCTGCTGACCGGCCAAAGCCTGCTGGTGCGCGCGGACAACACCGATATCACCGGTGCGGAGTCGCTGGAGAACAACAAAAAGCTGTGCTCGGTCACCGGTTCCACCCCCGCGCAGCGGATCAAGGACAAGTACCCGGGTGTGCAGCTGCAGCAGTACGACACCTACTCGGCGTGCGTGGAGGCGTTGCGCAACGGCGCGATCGACGCCGTCACCACCGATGAGGTGATCCTGGCCGGCTACGCCGCGCAGTCCCCCGGAGCGCTGAAGATCGTGGGCGCGCCGTTCTCCGAGGAGCGATACGGGATCGGCCTGAAGAAGGGCGACACCGAACTGTGCACCAAGATCACTGACGCCCTGAAGAAGATGGAGTCCGAGGGCGCGTGGAAGGCCGCGTTCGAGAAGAACCTGGGACCGGCCGGCCTCGCGACGCCCCCGCCGCCCGCTCTCGACGCCTGCTGACGCGGGCGCCGTCAGATGGAGATCTTTGCGGAGTACCGCGGGCAGATCTTCGAGGCGTTCCGTACCACCGTTGAGTTGACCGTGCTGTCAGCCGTCGGCGCGCTGATCCTGGGCACGCTGCTGGCGGCCATGCGCCTGGCTCCGGTGCCGATGCTCAACTGGCTCGGTACCGCCTATGTCACCGTGGTGCGCAACACCCCGCTGACCCTGATCATCCTGTTCTGTTCCTTCGGTCTGGCCCAGACGCTGGGTGTCACGCTGGTGGACGGCGCCTCGCCGACGTCGATCACCGACAGCAACTTCCGCCTCGCGGTGCTGGGGTTGACGCTGTACACGGCCGCGTTCGTCTGCGAGACGGTGCGATCCGGGGTCAACACCGTGCCGATAGGTCAGGTGGAGGCCGCCCGCTCGCTGGGATTCACCTTCGGCCAGAACCTGCGAATGATCCTGTTGCCGCAGGCTTTTCGCGCGGTGATCATCCCGCTCGGGTCGGTGCTGATCGCACTGACGAAGAACACCACCATCGCCTCGGCGATCGGGGTGGCCGAAGCGGCCCTGCTGATGAAGGAGATGACCGAGAACACCGCCGCCCTGCTTGCCGTGGGAGCCATCTTCGCGACCGGGTTCGTGGCGCTGACGCTGCCGTTGGGCCTGCTGTTCGGATGGTTGGGCAAGCGTCTGGCGGTGGCGACGTGACGGGCGCAGGGTCGTGACCGCCGCCTCGGTGCTCTTCGACGCGCCGGGCCCGCGGGCCCGCATGCGCAATCGGGTGTTCTCGGCTGTGACCATCGCCGTCGCGGTCCTGGTGGTGTGGGCGATAGCACGCAGACTGGCCGACCGGGGCCAGCTGACCGCACAGAAGTGGGAGCCGTTCCTCACCGCCGACCTGTGGAAGACCTATGTGATACCAGGCATCGTCGGCACGCTGACCGCGGCGGCGGTGTCCATCGCGTTGGCCCTGATCCTTGGCTTCGCGCTCGGGGTCGGCCGGTTGTCGCCACTACGTGCGGTCCGGCTGCCGTGCGCGGTGATCGTGGAGATCTTCCGGGCGGTGCCGGTGCTGATCATGATGATCTTCGCCTACTTCCTCTACGCGCTGTATGACGCGTTCCCGTCGAAACATCTGGCGCTGGCCGGGGTCGTCACCGGCCTGACCCTCTACAACGGCGCGGTGATCGCCGAGATCGTC
>JAIOQK010000077.1 GCA_021413425.1 Mycobacterium sp. | reverse complement strand
TGACCGCTTCATTCGCGCCAGCCTCTACGCGCGCGATTCGTATCCCGCTGCGACCGGCGCCGAAGCGGTGTGGACGGCGTGGCATGTGATGAACAACTTCGACCTGCCGCGCGGGATCCTGCGTAACGTGACCGACGCCGGAATTGAGTCCACCGAGTACACGCTGTGGACCAGCGTCGCCGATACGAAGAACCTCACGTACTACTACCGGGTGTACGAGAACCCGGCGATCTACGAGCTGGATCTGGACGCGCAGGACCCCACTGGCAGCGCTGTCTTGGTCGATAACCGGCCGTCGAGCTCCCCGACCGCCACGGTCCCGGTGCAGTTCGCCTGACCTCTGCAATCCGCGCCCCCCGCGAGATCGACACCAGGGCTGTGTCGTACCCCCGATTCACGACCCTGGTGTCGATCTCGCGGCTAGTGGTACGCCCAGGACTCGATGATCTCCCGGGCGATCGAGATGCTGCCCGGCAGCAGTAGCCGCGACTGCGAGGTGCTGCTCCAGTCGCCCTCCTCCAGGGCGGCGCGCACCTCGTCGCGGGTGAACCACGCGGCTTCGGCGATCTCGCCGTCGCGGAAGGCGAAGGGCTGCTCGGGATCGCCGAGGGCGTGGAAGCCCACCATCAGCGAGCGCGGGAACGGCCACGGTTGCGAACCGAGATAGGTGACGTCATGCACGTCGAGGCCGACCTCCTCGGCGACCTCACGCACCACGCACGACTCGAACGACTCCCCCGCCTCGACGAATCCGGCCAGCAGGGAGAACAGCCGCGGCGGCCACACCGTCTGGCGGGCCAGCACCGCGCGGTCGGCGCCGTCGTGCACCAGGCAGATCACCGCGGGGTCGATGCGGGGAAACTCCTCGTGCCCGCTGATCGGGTTGCGCCGTGCCCAGCCTGCCCGGATGAGACGGGTGGGTGTGCCGTCGACAGCCGAAAAGCTCGCCTGCTCATGCCAATTCAGCAGCGCCAGCGCGGAGGCAACCAGTTGTGCGCTGACGTCGTCGAAGGGCTCGCTGGTGCGGCGCGGGTCGATGACGGTGGCGTCGGTGACGGCCTCCAGAGCGGCGCGCACCGCCCAGACGTGACGGCCCTCAGGCATCCGGCCGAGGAACACCGCGTCGGCCGGTGGGGCGTCGGCGAACTCGGCGGCCGGGCCGAGTACGAGCCGGCCGTCGACGACGAGCACCTGGTTGCGGGGATCGACGCGCATCAGCAGCGCGTCGGCCCACCCGGCGATCGCGGCATCGACATCGGTGCGCAGATCATCGGCGCGGTCGGCGCCGACCCGGGACAGCACCGGGACGTTGCGCAGCCGGAAGGTCACCGGTGGCTAGTCCTCTTTCGAGTTGCACACGTACAGCAGCCGGTCGGACTTCTCCAGCGCGTCGACCTCCGGGTCGTCGACGCGCACGAGCTTGCCGTTGCGGACCACCCCGAGCACGATCTCGGCGAGGTGCTTCGGGGATCCGCCCACCTCCGTGGCCTCGACCTCGCGCTCGGCGATGGCGAATCCCTCGTGCGGGGTGAGCAGGTCCTCGATCATCTCCACGACGGTGGGCTTGGAGGTGGCCAGACCGAGCAGCCGGCCGGCGGTCTCCGAGGACACCACCACCGAGTCGGCGCCGGACTGCATCAGCAGGTGCTTGTTCTCGGCCTCGCGGACCGAGGCGATGATGGTTGCCTCCGGCGCGAGTTCGCGGGCGGTCAGGGTGACCAGCACCGCGGTGGGGTCGCTGTTGGTGGCCACCACGATGGCCTTGGCGTGCTGGGCGCCGGCCAGTCGCAGCACGTCGGCCTTGTTGGCGTCACCGCGCACGGTCACCAGTCCGGCCGCGTTGGCCCGGTCCAGCGAGACCTGCTCGGTGTCGACGACGACGATGTCGGCCGGGGCCACGCCGTCGCCGATCATGGCTTCGACAGCCGTGCGGCCCTTGGTGCCGTATCCGACGACGACGGTGTGGTTACGCACGGTGTTCCTCCAACGCTGAATTCTCAAGGCTTGCCGCGAGGCGGCGGTCAGGGTTTCCACGGTGGTGCCGATGAGCACGATCAGGAAGGCGAACCGCAGCGGTGTGATGACCAGGATGTTGATCAGCCGGGCCCGCTCGGAGAACGGGGCGATATCGCCGTAGCCGGTGGTCGACAGCGACACCGTGGCGTAGTACAGGCAGTCCAGGAAGGTCAGCGGCTTTCCGGCGGCGTTGTTGTAGCCGTCGCGGTCGAGGTAGACCACGATCGCCGCGGCGAATAGAGCGGCGAAGGCGTAGAACAGCCGCCGGGCGATACGCCGACCCGGGGGGACGAACGGCTGCGGGATGCGCAGGTACTCGACCAGCGCGGAATCGGGCTTGCCGGTGAGGTCCTCGTTGATGGCCTGCAGGCGGCTCGCCAACCTACCCCGGGCCACAGTGGCCCGTTACCGTCGTTTCACTGCTGCACACGATGCATTATGTAACCATGCCGCAGACCTCAGCCGAGCCCGTCAGCCAAACCCCCGCCTATCGGATGGCGGCGATGCTGATCGGCATCGGGGTGGGCCACTTCGTGGCGCCCAAGCCGTTCGACACGATCGTGCCCGCCGAATTGCCGGGCAACCCGCGTTTCTACACCTATGCCTCCGGGGTGGCCGAGGTCGGCGTGGGCGCCATGCTGCTGGCCCCGCGGACGCGCCGGGCCGGGGCGCTGGCGGCGGTGGCGCTGTTCCTGGCGGTGTACCCGGCCAACATCAACATGGTGCGGATGTGGTGGGACAAGGGCTGGCCGGCCCGCATCGCGGCCATGGCCCGGCTTCCGTTTCAGTTCCCGATGATCGCCCGGGCGATCAAGATCAGACGAGCAGCTCCGCAAGTTCGCGCGGCCCGGGCATAACCTCCGGCGTGACCGTCCGCCCCGAGCGCACGTAGTGGAACGCCGCCCGCACCGCTGACTCGGGCACACCGGACAGGCCCGCCCACGCCAGCCGGTAGACGGCCAGCTGCACAGCGGCGTGCCGGCGGGCCTCGTCATCGGCGGGCGGACTGCCGGTCTTCCAGTCGACGACGGTGACGCCGCCGTCCGGGTCGGCGAAGACGGCGTCGATGCGGCCACGCACGATCGTCTCGCCGATGGCCATCTCGAAGGGCACCTCCACGTCGATCGGGGTGCGGGCCGCCCACGCCGAAGCGGTGAACGCCTCCTGCAGGGTGGCGAGCTGCTCGGCGTCGGTGGGCTGCGGCCCGCCCGCCCCGGGCAGGTCGTCGAGGTCGAACAGCCTGTCCGCGCCGTAGAAGCGCTGCACCCACTCGTGGAAGGCGGTGCCGAGGGTGGCGTGCGGGTCGGGCCGGCCGGGCAGCCGGCGAACCAACCGGCGCAGCGCCGCGGGGCGGTCGCGGCCGAGGTCGACCAGGGCGCTGACCGACAGCTGACCGGGCAGCACGAGCTCGGCGGGCGCGGCGGCGCGGGCACGTTCGGC
>JAIOQK010000076.1 GCA_021413425.1 Mycobacterium sp. | reverse complement strand
GTCCGCCGCAGCACCCTCAGCGTGGGCCACCCCGCCGGCCATCGCCGCCCACACACCCACACCCAGAGCACCAGCCCCCAACCAGGCGTACGGCCGCCGGGCAACCCCTGACCCGCGGGCGCTGCGAGTCCTCGTCACGGTCTTCGTCGCACCACGACGGGTCTTCGATCGGCTCATCAGGCACACCTCTCATCCCACGCCGAGCCCTTTAGCCTCAGCTCCGCACCGTCCGGGACGGAATGACCGATAATCCGGACAGACTGCCGGGAACTTAACACAGTCTGCAATCGGAGTAGGGCGAAATGTGGTCGGTCCTGAGCGCGCCGCACCTGACCGCCTCGCCGCCGGATCAGCAGCAAAGGCCCGACCTGCGTTATTTCCCCGTAATTGCCCAGCCTGAATGCTCGCGTCGCCAATAGTTCACGCCGTTTCGCTACTATCGTCGCGATGTGGGCACGGGGTCGACATCAGGTGTGTCGACGGACTCGTAGGGGTCCGGTACATCAGAGATGACGCTTGTTGATTCCCCGGTAGTGCGATGACCGCTCTTGGCGTCGCCAATGTCGTTTTACTCGTATTTGTGGTGTGGGTGGTGTGGGAACGCCGCCTCACCTTCGGGTCCCGCTTCGATTCGCCGATCACCGTTGGGACGGTCTTGTTCGGTGCGGGTGTGGGGCTGACGTCGCCGTGGCCGGTGGTCGCCGGCGTCCCGTTCCCGTTCACCGGCAAGTACTTCGCACTGATCGTGGTCGGTCAGTTCTGTTTCCTGGCCGCGACTGCGTTCGGCATCAAATCGGTGTATATGCGACTGCTCTCTGATGAGGCAATGGATCCGTTTATGAGGAGACGGATCGCCCCGTTGATGGCCGTTGCCACTGTGGCTCTGGTGATTTGCTTCGTTGCGAGTTCGCTGACACTGACCACGCCGGTCGATCGCCCGTCGTTCGCCGCGCAGGACGGCTGGCTCGCGCTGTCCTGGCTCGTGTACTTCGGGATCCTGGCGGTGCTCGGACTGATCCTCAGCTACGGGGTTGCCCGGTTGCGCAGGGATCCGCGCTCCGTGATGCACCGTGCGCTGTTGCTGTCACTGGTGCCCGCATCGCTGTCCGCGGTGGTCATCGGATACGCGTTGGTGAGCAGTGGTCACGTGAATGTGTGGATCGCGGCGTGGCTGATCAACTATGTGGCCTTCTTCGGAACCGCGATCGCGTTCGTGATGCAGTGGCGGCGCAGGGTCCGGGCGCTGTTGCCCCGCCGGTGAGCGGTTACAGCGGCGGCAGATCCATGCGCGGGCGAAGCCCCGCGGTGTCAGCGGTGCCCGTCTTCGCCGGGGCGGTGCCGGCGTCTCGGGCATACTCCACCGTCGCCTCGTGGCTCACTAGCCCGTACCGGACCAGCAGATCCACCGGATTGAGTCCGAAAACGTCGGCCAGTCGCAGCAGGTTGTCGGCGGTGATCAGCCGCCCCTCGTCGCGGGCGGCGTAGTAGCTCGATCGGGCAACCCCGAGCGATTTGGCCAATTCAACGGTGCGTACCGGGCGCCCGACGAGGTAGGACAGCACGGTGCCCAGATCCCGGTCGCGGTCATCGATCACCTGATGAGCATAGGCCGGGGACGGTAAACCGGACGGCATGTTCGAGGTGCCGGGGAGTGTGCGGCGCACAGCTACAACCGCCGGGGGGTCAAGATGGCGATGGGTGAGCTGTGACAGCAACACATCACAACTAGTGATGCTATGCTGTCAAGATGCGCACGACTGTCACCTTGGACGATGACACCGTGGCGTTGATCCACCGGCGGATGCGCGAGCGGGGCGTCTCATTCAAGACGGCCCTCAACGATGCCGTCCGCGACGGCGCGTTGGGACGGCCCGCGCCGGCACCCTTCGCCACTCGGTCTGCAGATCTCGGCGTGCCGACGGTCAACCTGGACCGCGCACTGCAGATCGCGGCCGAACTCGAAGACGAGGAACTGATCCGCCGTCAGCGGCGTGGCGGATGAAGATCGTCGACGCCAACGTCCTGCTGTATGCGGTGAACTCGGCGAGCGAACGCCACGAACCGAGCCGGCGGTGGCTCGACGCGGCTCTCTCGGGTGCTGACACCGTCGGCTTGGCATGGGTGCCGCTTCTGGCCTTCGTGAGATTGACGACGAAGGAGGGCCTGTTCCCCTCACCGCTGCGACCGTCGGAGGCGATGCGACAGGTCGGCGAGTGGCTGAATGCACCCGGGGCGGTGGCCGTCGGCCCCGGGCCGCGTCACATCGACATCCTGGCCGGCTTGCTGGGTGACGTCGGGACAGGCGGAAATCTGGTCAACGACGCGCACGTGGCGGCGCTGGCCGTGGAGCATCGCGGCACAATCGTCAGCTACGACAACGACTTCGGTCGCTTCGCGGGTGTCACATGGCAGACACCTGAGGCACTGAACGCCCCCCGCTAGGCGTACTCGGCTAGAGCAGGGGACCCTTCCGGAATCCCGCCCCGCTGCGGATCAATGGCAGGTCCGCCATCGTCGCGAATCCCGGCGGCGCGGCACACACCGCGGGCACGGCGTTAAGGATCTGCATGGCGGTCGCGACGTTGGACGCCGTGACGTGCTGCACCATGCTGGCACCTGGATCGCCGGCCATCACCAGGAAATGGGTGCGCATCGTGGGGTCACCCTGGATGGTCAGCGTCCAGCCGTGCTGCGGTTTGGGCCAGTGCGACGGGTACTCCCCGCCGACGGTCCACAGCGCCTCGATCTCGACGAGGGTCTCGCCGTTGCGTCGCCCGGCCCAACTCCAGCGCTGACCGGCGGTGGTTCCCGCGCGCAGCAGGTGATCGAAGATCTGGTGGTCAGTCTTGGCGGCCACGGCCTCGACCGTCGCGGTCACCTCGTCGATGTCGGCGTTGAGTGCGTCGGCGATCAGCCACACCTCATTGCTGAAGATGCCGCTGTTGAATGCCAGGAAGTCATTGGTGGTGGGGCTGATGTCTTCCACCGGTTGCCCGAAGGCCATGTTGTCGAACGTGATCGAGGTGCTGTCATAAAACGACCAGTCGGCGCGCTCCTGCAGAGTGATCCGGTCGATGGTGCGGCTCATCCCCGACAGTGCCAGCGGCAGCACGCCGGAAAGGTTGCCCGGATTCAGGCCGCTGCCGTGCACACTGCTTCCGCCGGCCGTGCACGCAGCCTGTAGCCGGTCACGGTCGCCCGCGTCGATGCGGCGGGGATGGAACAAAAACGCAGTCGTGACAACGTTTTTCCCGCTGGCGAGGATGGCGCAGACATCGTCGATCCTGGTGTTGCGCGGGGTGTAGAGAACGCAGTCGGCATCGAGGGCGAGGATCTGTTCGACGTCGGTGGTGGCGGTGACGCCGATCGGCTCCCGTCCGACGAGTGTGCCGATGTCGGCGCCGTTCTTATCGGACGAGTACACGCGGGCGCCGACGATGCGCAGATCCGGGCGGTGGTCGATGATGGCGGTCAGCAGTTCGGTGCCGATGGCACCGGTGCCCCAGGCGACGACTCGGTGCTGAGGTGAAGCCGACATGAGCGCTCCCAAGCGATGGTGGATGACCCCCGGGACCCGACGTTACCCGCCGCCGTTTCGCCCTACGCCGGTGTTCGCAAAGACCTAGGCTTGCGCACATGGCGATCGACCGTCTGGCGCTCATCGCCGGCAGCATCCGTCTGGCTTCCGGTATCTCCTTCCTGCTGGACCCCGTCCGGGCCAACCGGCTCTGGGGAGACAGCGAACAGCCCGTACCGACGACGCGACTGCTATTGCGCTCCATGGGCTATCGCGACGCACTGATCGGCGGACTGCTCGCGGCGGCGGCGGTGCGCGGCCGCGACACCCGCGGCTGGTTCCTGGCCTCCGGTGGCGCCGACGCCGCCGACCTGATCGGCGGCCTGAGCGTGCACGACGAGATGCCGCGCTCGCAGCGGATCATCGGGCTCGGGGGAGCGGTGGTCGGTATCACCGTCGCACTGTGGGGTGCGTTGCGCCGACGCAGTGTCGCCGCGGGCGGCGCCTAGGGTGAGACCCTGGGGGGCGATGTCACCGAGCGGTTCGCGCCGCGGGAGTTGCCGTTCTGACCGACAGCGTCACTCGCCGTGGTGATCTCCGCTGTGGTCGTCGTGGTCAGCGGCCGGCATCGGTGCCGGTGACGCGGGCGCAGGAGCCTTGGTGGTCCGGACGTCCAACGGAACTGCCGGCACCCCGCGAGCGCCGTGGGCGTCGCCGTGCTCTTTGTGCACGACGGCCGGTTCGCCCTCGGCTTCGAGGGGCAAGTGGTGATGGTCATGGCCCTGCAGTCCGGAGAACACCCCCGCGGCCACCGCCATCACCACGACGGCATTGGCGCCGAGCAACACTGCCGCACTGGCGAAGCTCGACACCGACTCCGGCTGATCGCGCCGGTACCACGCCCACGCCGCACCCATGACCACGTAGCACTCGAGGAGCAGCACGCAGATGCCCGCGGCCGCCACGGCCTCGGCCTCACCGGCGTTCGGGCCCAACGGTGCACCGGCGGTGTGCGCCCACACCCACAGTGCGGCGGCCGCGCCGTTGACCACCATCCCGGCGGCCAGTAGCAAGACCGGTGGCCGGGTCCAGGCGAGGATCGCCCAGATCAGTTGGAACACGGCGATGGTGGCGAAGAACAATCCCGACGGCATCCAGTCGCGCCAGTGCGCGGGGGTGGCGGCGAAGTGGATCACGGCCGCGCCGAGGGAGGCGATCGCCGCAGCGCGCGCGGCTATCGTGGCGTCGCTGCCCATCGCTGCCCGTGAACTCATGGGTTCTGATGGTGCCGAGTGGCGATGAGGCCGCACAAGCAACATCTCATAACGTTGTCGTGCCGGATTCGCCCTGTAGCACGGTTGTTACAGTCCGGCGTGTGCAGAAGGGTCCGCATTGAACCGACGTCGCATGCTGGTGCTTGCCGCGGTCGCGGTGAGCACGGCCGCACTGGCTGGCGCGGCGATCCTCACCCGCGGGTTTGGTCTCATCGACTCCGGCCACGTCACGACCCTCGATGATGCGGCGCAACAGCGGTGCGAACGCGATGTCATCGCCCGGATGGTGTCACCGGAATCGGCGACGGTCTCCGGGCTCGCCGTGACGAACTCGGAACTGGACCCCGAAATCACCGACCTGGCTCCGCTCGGTGCCGGGCCACTGGCCGGGGTCGACCGGTCCGCCATCACCGTGCGCAGCGTGACCGGTGTTGTGGAGACACCCAACGAGGTGGGCGGCACGCTGACGGCGCCGTTCACCTGCCGGGTGTACTTCGACGGAGAGTTCGCGCTTCAGTCCGGGCGAGACGTTCTCCACCTCGGCGAGCACACTGCCATCCTTGCTATAGACGTAGAGCTCGGTGACCTTGGTCCCGTTGTTGGTGATGGCGAATGTGGTTGCGCCGGTGGCACCCTCGGCCGCTGACAATTCGCACGTGGTGTCGGTGGCGGTCACACTCACCTGGGTGCCGGCCGGTGCGCTGCCCTGTGACTCGTCGGACTTCTTCGCCGAGCAGCCCACCAGAGATAACGCGGCGACGGCGGCCACAACGACGACGGTACGAATATTCACGAGGGGGATCCTTGGTTTGCGGGGACGGGGGCCGACGTCGCCGACCGCGGCGCTGCGGCGGCGGTGATGGGCCTGAGGAACAACGCCAGCACCACGGCCAGGTAGGTCGCCCAACCCAGCAGCTGCAACACCGTCGGGGTGGGGGTGATGTTGAAGATGCCCTGGACGATCTCGCCGTACCAGGCCGACCAGTTGAACCAGGTGCTGATATCGAAGGCACGCGCGGTGGCGGGCAGCCAGCCGACGGTCTGCAGCGCGCCGATGCCGTAGGACAGGATGCCCGCGGCCACGACGATCAGGAAGATGCCGGTGTACTTGAAGAACTTGGCGAGGTCGATCCGGATCGCCCCGACGTACATGCCGCAGGCGATCCCGACCGCGACCAGCACGCCGGCCAGCAGGCCGACCAGCGGCCAGGCGGTGTCGGCTTCGGCGTAGCCCACCATGAACAGCGCGGTCTCAGCACCTTCGCGCCCGACCGCCAGGAACGACAGCGTCAGCACCGCCAGCGCCCCGGTCTCCAGGGCGCGCGACATGCCGGCCCGCAGTTCACCGGAGATGGTGGCCGCGGCCTTGCGCATCCACAGCACCATGGTGGTGACGATCCCGACTGCGACCACCGAGGCCAGCCCCGCGACGGCCTCGGCGTCCAATCCGGTGATGTTGTAGGCGCCGTACTGGATGACCATGAACATGACGACCGTCATGGCCACCGCCGAGGCCACCCCGGCCCATACCCACTTGAGGGCGTCGCGGCGTTGCATCTTGACCAGGAAGGCGACCAGGACCATGACCACGATCCCGGCCTCGAGGCCCTCGCGCAGGCCGATCAGCCCGCTGCCGAGAAGTTGTGCCCATACATCCGGCGAAGCGCCCATCGTGAACTCCAGTGGTTTGGCTAGCCTTACTTAGGTTCCCCTACGCTAGCCCCCGCGGGCGGATTTCCGCAAGTGGCCGGAAGTCCCTGCCCTAGGGTGTGGCCGATGCCTGATCTCAATGTCCTGGGCGGCCCGTTGGAGCCGTGCGGCACCGACCCGATGACCGGTTTCCACCGTGATGGCTGCTGCTCCACCGGACCCGAGGATGTCGGCCTGCACACCATCTGCGCGGTGGTCACCGCGGAGTTCCTCGACCATCAGCGCTCCATCGGCAACGACCTGAGCACCCCGATGCCGCTCTACCGATTCCCCGGCCTGATGCCCGGCGACCGGTGGTGCGTGACCGCCCGCAACTGGCTACGCGCCTATGAAGACGGATGCGCCGCACCCGTGGTGCTGGCCGGCACCCACGAACGCACCCTCGACGTGGTCCCACTGGCGGCGTTGAAGGAGCACGCCGTCGACGTACCCGACGACCTCACCGACCTGTAGCGCTCACCCGCGCGCCGAGCCGGTCAGCGATTGCCCCTGCGCGCCCTGCAGCAAGCAGATCACCGTGCTCGGGAAGGGGTTGTTGGTGGTGCGGTCCTGCTCGGAGTCGATCAGGTAGGCGATGGTGTACGGGCTGGCCGTTAACGCCATCCCGGTGTACGGGGTGAAGCCGGCTTCGCACTGGGCGTTGCCCGTCTCGCCGACGGCGGCATTGACCGGGATCTCCGCGCGCAGGAACGTCTCGGCCAGATGCGGTGTGGCGCAATCGACCAGGGTCACCTCCACCACGGCCGGATCGGTGGGCGGCGGGCCGGCCAGGCAGTCACCGGGCTGCAATTCGAACCACTTCGCGATGCGGGCCGGCTGCGTGGGCGGAGCCGGCGGGGGAGTCGACGACGGGGTGGACACCGCCGACGTCGTCGTCGGCCCCGGCTGAGTGTCCGCGGCGCCACAGCCCGAGACGACCGTGACGGTGACCGCCGCCACGGCCGGCCACACCCCGACCGCTGCACACCTCATGTCGCCGTGTTTAGCACGGGTGATCGCCGGGGTAGCAGAATTGGTCTCGGCACCCAGATATTGGAGGAGCGGTGAACCACTGGTTGGCGTTGGCCGTCGCGGCGGTCTTCATCTGGCTCGGGATGGTGCTGGCGATCTCGTTCCTGGAGGCACCGCTGAAGTTCCGGGCGCCGGGAGTGACGATGCAGGTCGGCCTCGGCATCGGGCGGCTGGTGTTCAGGGCGCTCAACATCTGCGAGGTGGTGCTGGCCGCCGCCGCGCTGGTCGGCGTGGTGGTGGGCCGGCCACCGGTGGACGCCACCATCGCGGTGGCGGTGGCCGTTGCCGCCCTCGGACTCCAGGTGGTGGGGGTGCGCCCCGCCCTGACGCGCCGCTCGGACGCGGTGCTCGCCGACCCGGCAGCCGCGGAGTCAGGGCGCTCGCACGCCCACGTCGTCTACGTCGGGTGTGAACTGGTCAAGGTGGTGGCGCTGTTGGTAGGCGGCGTACTGCTGCTCACAACATAAGGACTCAGCTAGTTCTTCAGGACCAGCCCCAGCCGCTGGCCGGCCCACGCCGCGAGCAACCCCAGCACCACACTGACCGCGATGTTGGCCGCCGCCGCGCGCATCCGGCGGTCCTGGCGCAGTGATCGCGTCTCCAGCATCCAGCCGGAGAAGGTGGTGTAGGCGCCCAGAAAGCCGGTGCCGATCAGGACGGCGCCGATGTGGCTCAACCCGATTCCGGACACCACGCCGAGCAGGAACGCCCCGGTGACGTTGACGGTGATGGTGCCCACCGGGAAGGCCATGGTGAGTTGACGGCGCACCCCGTGTTCCATCAGCAGCCGCGCCACGGCACCAAGGCCGCCGAAGACGGCCACCCCGGCCCACAGGGCCGCGCTCACTTGAGCACCATCCCGCGGGCGAGGTGCACGGCCGCCAACCCGGCGATGATGCCGACGACGGTGTAGCCCGCGGCCAGCCCGTAGTGGCCGTGCTCGATCATCAGCAGGGTCTCCACCTGCACGGTGGAGAACGTGGTGAGCCCCCCGCACACCCCGGTGCCCAGCAGTGGCCGGCGCAGATCCGAGGTGGCCAGCCGGGTGCCGATGATGCCGAGCAGCACCGCGCCGACGATGTTGGCGACGAACGTCGGCCACGGCCACCGCCCGGGGTCGGGAACCGCCGCCGTCGCTAGACCCGCTCGCGCCAGCGTGCCGACCGCGCCGCCGACGAAGACGACGGCGATCTCACGATTGTCGCGGCCGAACACCGACCCAGTATGGTCCGCCGACGGGCACAATTGCGGCCATGGCGGCCAATCCCCGCGCCGGACAACCGGCGCTGCCCGAAGACCTCATCGACGTCGCCCACCTCGTCACCGCGTACTACACCGTCGACCCTGACCCCGACGACATCGCCCAGCAGGTCGCCTTCGGCACCTCCGGGCATCGCGGATCGAGCCTGGACGGCGCGTTCAACGAGGCGCACATCCTGGCCACTACCCAGGCGATCGCGGAGTACCGCGCCGCGCAGGGCACCACCGGTCCGCTGTTCATTGGCCGCGACACCCACGGACTGTCCGAACCGGCGTGGGTGTCCGCGCTTGAGGTGCTGGCCGCCAATGATGTTGCGGTGCTGGTGGATTCCGCCGGCCGCTACACCCCCACCCCGGCCGTCAGTCACGCGATCCTGGCCTACAACCGGGGCCGCACCGCGGATCTGGCCGACGGAATCGTCGTCACCCCGTCGCACAACCCGCCGCGTGACGGCGGGTTCAAGTACAACCCGCCCAACGGCGGGCCCGCCGACACCGACGCCACCGGGGCAATCGCCAAGCGCGCCAACGAGATTCTGCGCGGCGGGTGTGCCGAGGTGACGCGGGTTTCGCTGGCCCGCGCACTGGCGCACGCCCAGCGCTATGACTACCTCGACGCCTACGTGGCCGACCTGCCGAACGTGGTCGATATCGGCGCCATCCGCGCCGAGGGGATCCGCATCGGCGCCGACCCGCTGGGTGGGGCCAGCGTCGACTACTGGGCGGCGATCGCCGAGCGGCACAATCTGGACCTCACCGTGGTCAACCCGCTGGTGGACCCGACCTGGCGGTTCATGACCCTGGACACCGACGGCAAGATCCGGATGGACTGCAGCTCGCCCAACGCGATGGCCTCGCTCATCGCCAACCG
>JAIOQK010000075.1 GCA_021413425.1 Mycobacterium sp. | reverse complement strand
CTACGCCGAGTTCGCCACCGTCCCAGCGCCATTCGCGCTTCGTCTGCCCGATGGATACAGCGACATCGAGTTGGCGCCCCTGTTGTGCGCCGGCATCATCGGTTACCGGTCGCTGATGCATGCAGCACTGCCCGACGGTGGCCGGCTCGGCCTCTACGGCTTCGGCGGCAGCGCGCACATCACCGCGCAGGTGGCTCTGGCTCAGGGTGCCGAAGTGCACGTGATGACCCGCGGTGCCCAGGCCCGCGAACTGGCTCTGGCACTCGGCGTCGCCTCAGCCCGCGGCGCGACCGAGCGGCCACCGGTGGAACTGGATGCGGCGATCCTGTTCGCGCCGGCCGGGGAATTGGTGCTGCCCGCGCTGGAGGCACTGGACCGCGGCGGCACCCTGGCCATCGCCGGCATCCACCTCAGCGACATTCCGCCACTGAACTACCAGCGCCATCTGTTCTACGAGCGGCAGGTCCGTTCGGTGTCGTCGAATACCCGAGCCGACGCCCGGGCGTTCCTGGAATTCGCCGGCCGCCACCACATCGACGTGTCCGCGGTGTCCTATCCACTCGATCAGGCGGACCGGGCGCTGACCGATCTGGCCGCCGGAGCGGTCACCGGCGCCGCGGTTCTGCTGCCCTGAGTCAGGACAGCTGCCAGACCAGCGCTGCGGCCAGTGCTCCGATGCCGTTGAGCGACCAGTGCAGTGCGATCGGCGCGATCAGGCTGCCGCTTCGGCGGCGAAGCCACGTGAAGACGAATCCTGCGGCCGCGGTGGCCAGCACTGCCAGCACGATCCCGGCCAGCATCCCCGCCACACCACCGCCGAGGATGCGGCTGAACCCGACGTTCCCGCTGGTCAGCCCGAAAGACGACGCGATATGCCACAGACCGAACAGCAGCGAGCCCGCGGCGGCCACCCCGCGAAAACCCCAGGCCCGGTCCAGCGCGCCGTGCAGGACACCTCGGAATGCGAGTTCTTCGGGGATGACGGTTTGCAGCGGAATGATCACCATCGAGGCGATCAGCGCACCGGACACCGTCGCATAGCGGTCGTTGAGGAACATCGGACGGGTCCACGGCAGCAGGGCGCCCACCGCCACCACGGTCACCACCAGGGCGACCGCCGCCAGCGCGTAGCGCGCCCCGGAGCGCCAGTGCTCGCGGCCCAGGCCCAGCTCGGCCCAACCCAGGCCCCGTGCCCGCACCAGCACCAGCAGGACGGCCGCGGCCACCGGAACGATCGCGATATTCGCCAACGGTGTGCTGAAGTGGGCGATCAGGTTGGTGAACGCCAGCACCACCACGACCACGCCGATATCGACGTAGACCCGGAAATGGTTCAGAGCCGCCAGTTGTGCCAGCGCGGGGTGGGCCTGCGCGGCCACCGCGCTCTGATCAGACATGACCGTACTCATCATACCGGTGGTCGGGGCCCGGCTCACGGCGCGAGAGTGTCACTAAGCTCTCACATCAGGGCTCTCAGAACGGGAATAACGAAAGGCGGGTCGTGTCTTGTCCAAGGCCGGGGCCGCTTCGCCTACGCAGCCGCTGTTGGCGTCACTTCGGGTGCTCGACCTGTGCGACTCCGACGCCGAAGCGGCCACCCGTCTGCTGGCCGACCTCGGTGCGGACGTCCTCAAAGTGGAACCACCCGGGGGCAGTGCGGCCCGCTCGGTGCCACCCACCCTGGACGGCATCAGCATCCCTTTCGCCCTGCACAACGCGAACAAACGCTCGACGATCCTGGACCCCGGCAGCGAGATCGACCGGCGCCGGCTGATTGAGTTGGCCGGCGAGGCCGACATCGTCGTCGACAGCGGCCGACCGGGCCTGGCGCATGCATTCGGCACCTCAGCCGAGCAGCTCGCCGACCAGTTCGGGCATCTGGTCACGATGTCGGTGACCGACTTCGGGGCGAGCGGCCCGCGGGCCTCCTGGACGGCTACCGATCCGGTGCTGTACGCGATGTCCACCGCGCTGTCGCGATCGGGCCCGACAGTCGGAACGCCGGTGCTTCCGCCTGACGGGATCGCCTCGGCGACCGCCGCCGCCCAGGCCGCCTGGGCGCTGTTGGCGGCGTACTACAACCGGTTGCGCTGCGGCACTGGCGATTACATCGACTTCGCCCGGTTCGACGCGGTGGTCCTTGCCCTCGACCCGCCGTTCGGCACGCAGGGGCAGGCGGCCACCGCCCGCACCCGCGGTGAGCGGTGGCGGGGACGGCCCAAGAATCAGGACCTGTATCCGATCTTCGGATGCCGCGACGGTCACGTGCGGATCTGTGTGCTCTCGCCGCGGCAGTGGCACGGCATGCGCGCCTGGCTGGGGGAGCCGGAGCAGTTCAGCGATCCCCGCTACGACACCATCGCCGCCCGGGTTCAGTCGTTCGGCGAGCTCGGCGCTCTGATTGCGGCGCTCTTCGCCGATCAGACGATGGCACAACTCGTCGCCGACGGCCAGGCTCACGGCGTGCCGATCGCCGCGGTGCTGCCGCCGTCGGCCGCGCTGGACTCAGACCACTTCGCTGAGGTCGGAACCTTCACCGACACCGACCTGGCGCCGGGGGTGCGGGCCCGGGTCCCGGTGGGCTACTGGGTCATCGACGGCCATCGGGCCGGCTGGCGGACGCCGGCACCGGCACCGGGCTCCGATGAACCCGGATGGCTGCACCCGCAGTTTCGCCCCGAACCGAACGGCGCCGCCGGGGAACTTCCGCTGACGGGCGTCCGGGTCGCCGATCTGGGGATCATCGTCGCCGGCGGCGAACTGAGCCGGCTGTTCGGCGACCTCGGGGCCGAGGTCATCAAAGTGGAGAGCCACGCCTACCCCGACGGACTGCGCCAGAAGCGCGAGGGCCAGGCGATCAGCGAAGCCTTCGCCCGGGCTCACCGCAACAATCTCGGGTTGGGCCTGGAGTTGCGCACCGAGCACGGCGCTGACATCTTCGAGCGCCTGGTGGCGGCCTCCGATGCCGTCTTCGCCAACTTCAAACCGGGAACACTTGCCGCGCTTGGCTTCTCCTACGATCGGCTGCGCCAGATCAATCCGCATCTCGTACTCGCCGAGAGCAGCGCGTTCGGCGACAGCGGACCGTGGAGCACCCGCATGGGTTACGGCCCGCTGGTGCGAGCCACCACCGGGGTCACCAGTCTGTGGACTTCGGCGCAGCACACCGACACCGGTGCCCGGCACTCGTTCTACGACGCGACGACGGTGTTCCCCGACCATGTAGTCGGGCGTATCACCGCCATCGGCGCGCTGGCCGCCCTGATCCGACGTCTGCGCTGCGGGGTGGGCGCACACGTGCACGTCTCCCAGGCGGAGGCCGGTGTCAATCAACTCGACACCCGCTACGTCGTTCTCGCCGCTGAGGCGCGTGCTGCCGACGTAGGGGAGGGCGACATCGAACACCACCTGGTGGCATGCGCCGGCGACGACGAGTGGTGTGTGGTGTCGGTGCGTTCCGATCGGGACCGCCGCGCGCTCGCCGGGATCGTCGGCGACATCGGACTCACCGAGTGGGCCGCCGGCCACACTCCGACGGAGGTGGCGCAGCGACTACAGGCCGCCGGCGTGGCCGCAGGACCGATGCAACGCGCCGACGACGTGCTCAATGATCCGCAACTGCGGTGCCGCCACGTGTTCACCGAGATGGCGCACCCGGACTTCGAAGTGACGCTGCCCAGCGAATCGGGACCCGCCGGGTTCCGCAACATTGCGCCCGCACCGCTGCGGCCGGCCCCGCTGCCCGGGGCGGACACCCGGCGGGTCTGCCGCGACATCCTCGGCCTCGGCGACACGGACACCGAGCGCCTGATCGACGCCGGCGTCCTGTTCGCGCACGCCCAACGGGAAGGAGTTCAACCATGACCGCCACCGCGAGTCCACGACTGTTCATCGGCGGTGAGTTCCGCGCTGCCGCCAAGTCGCAGCCCGTGCTCGAAGCCGCAACCGGTGAGTTGCTCGGCGACGGCGCCAGCGCCACTGAGACCGATATCGACGCCGCGGTGGCGGCGGCGCGCGCCGCACTGCCGGACTGGAGTGGCGCCTCCCCGGACCACCGCGCAGGAGTCCTCAAGGCGTTCGCTGGTGCACTGCATCAACGTGCTGCGTCGACCAGCGAACTGGTCAGTCGCGAAAACGGTATGCCGATGTCGTTATCCGGCGGTGCCAACGGACTGTTCCCGGCCGCGTTGCTCGGCTATTACGCCAAACTCATCACCGCCACTCCAATTGAGGAGGTCCGTCCCAGTCCGACCGGGCACACCATCGTGCGCCGGGAGGCAGTAGGAGTGGTGGCGGCGATCGTCCCGTGGAATTACCCCCAGGCGCTGGCCGCATTCAAACTTGCACCAGCGCTCGCTGCCGGCTGCACGGTGGTGCTCAAGGCCTCACCGGAAACCGCACTGGACGCAATGGTTTTCGCTGAAGCCGCCAAGGAAGCCGGACTGCCGCACGGCGTCCTCAATGTGGTGCCCGGCGGCGTCGAGGCGGGCGCTCACCTTGTCTCGCATCCCGGTGTGGACAAGGTGAGCTTCACCGGGTCGACAGCGGTCGGCCGCATCATCGGCGAGACGTGCGGCAGGCTACTGCGGCCGGTCACCCTCGAACTTGGAGGGAAGTCGGCGGCGATCATCCTCGATGATGCCGACCTAGCCCTCACCATGGCGGGCCTGCGCAACGTCTCGTTCATCAACAACGGCCAAACCTGCTTCCTCGGCTCACGCATCCTGGCCCCGCGGTCCCGGTACGCCGAAGTGATCGAGGCGCTGGCCGACCTGGTCAAGGGTTTGAACGTGGGGAACCCACTGGACAGCGAGACCGATATCGGCCCGGTGGTGACCGAACGGCAGCGTGAACGTGTGCTCGGCTACATCGAGGCCGGCAGGAGCAGTGGCGCCCGTCTGGTGACCGGCGGCGGGATTCCGCGCAATCAGCAGCATGGCTGGTTCGTCGCACCCACCGTCTTCGCCGACGTCGACAATGCCGACCGCATCGCCCAGGAAGAGATCTTCGGCCCGGTTCTCGCCGTCATCGCCTACGACGATGATCGCCACGCGATCGACCTCGCCAACGACAGCGAGTTCGGCCTGGCCGGCACCGTCTGGTCGGCCGACGTCGAGCGAGCCACCGAGGTCGCCCGCGAGATACGGACGGGGACAGTCGGCGTCAACGACTACCAACTGGACATCAACGCGCCGTTCGGCGGAGTCAAGGCCAGCGGCATCGGCCGCGAACTCGGACCGGAGGGCCTCGACGAGTTCTTCAGCCTCAAGTCGATCTACCGGGTCGGCCCGCCCGCCGACCCGCGAGAGTGAAACCGGCTTTCATTCCTTGCGGGCGGGCGGAGTCGTACCGGTGATCGGCTGGTCCCGCGCGAACGCGGCGGCCGCCTCCCGTTCGAGATCGGGGTACTGCTCCTCGCCAACGTCGCCCCCCGCCGGGTAGAACGGGAAGCCCGGGTCAGACGTTTGTCGCGCATGCCGCGATACGCCACGGTGTTAAGTTGACAGCCGCCAACGAGAGGGGATGGCATGGGCCTGGACCCGCGCACACCGGTGATCGTCGGCGTCGGACAGGTCAATCAGCGCGACGAGAGCCCAGACACTGAGCCCGTCGACCTGATGGCCGCCGCGGCCCGCGAGGCGGCCGATCCCCGAGTCCTCGCCGCTGTCGATTCCGTCCGGGTGGTCAACCTACTGTCCTGGCGTTACCGCGACCCAGGTCTGTTACTCGGCCGGCTCATCGGAGCTCCCGATGCCGCCACGCAGTACACCGGTATCGGCGGCAACACCCCCCAGTCATTGGTCAACCAGACGTGCCTGGATATCCAGCAGGGAAGGGCCGGGGTGGTTCTGCTCGCCGGCGGAGAGACCTGGCGCACACGGATGCGTTTGCGTGCCAGAGGCATCCGGCCGAACTGGACCCGCCAGGACGATTCCGTGGCGGTACCGCCGGGATCGGGAGCCGACGTGCCGATGGCCGGTCCCGCCGAGGAACGCATCGGCCTCGACCGCCCGTCGTTCGTCTATCCGCTCTTCGAGCAGTCCCTGCGAATCTCCGCGGGGGAGTCCAGTGCAGAGCATCAGCGCCGGATCGGCGAACTGTGGGCCGGATTCAGCGCGGTCGCCGCGGACAATCCACACGCCTGGGTACGCCAAGCTTTGTCGGCCGAACAGATCGCTGCAGTCGGCCCGGAGAACCGGATGATCAGCTGGCCCTATCCCAAGCTGATGAACTCCAACAACATGGTGGATCAGGCCGCGGCGCTAATACTGTGTTCGGCGCAGATGGCGGAATATCTGCAGATCCCCCGCGACAGTTGGGTTTTCCCGCACGCCGGGACGGACTCGCACGACACCTATCTCATCGGTGAACGCGCCGAGTTGCATCGCTCCCCGGCCATCCGTATCGGCGGGCGGCGGGTGCTGGAGATAGCCGGCCTCGGCGTTGACGATCTCGACCACGTCGACCTCTATTCGTGTTTCCCGTCGGCGGTTCAGGTGGCAGCCGGCGAACTCGGTCTGCCCGCCGGGCGTCCGCTCACCGTCACCGGCGGACTGACCTTCGCCGGCGGCCCGTGGAACAACTACGTCATGCACTCCATCGCCACCATGGCCGAGGTGCTGCGTGCCCAGCCCGGGACGCGGGGGCTGATCACCGCTAACGGCGGGTATCTGACCAAACACAGTTTCGGCGTCTACAGCACCACACCGCCGGCAACGCCCTTCCGCTGGGAGGATGTCCAGGCCGAGGTGGATCGCGAACCCACCCGGACTGCCCACGTGGAGTGGGAAGGTGTCGGATCGGTGGAAGCCTGGACGGTGCCATTTGACCGGGACGGCACACCGGAGAAGGCCTTCGTGGCCGTGCGAACGCCCGATGGTGGCCGCGCCCTGGCACTGATCGACGATGCCGATGCGGCGGCAGCGACCGTGGCTGAGGATATCGCCGGGGCTGAGGTGCGGGTGAGCGCCGACGGCCGGGCAGAGGTGGTGTCCGCAGGCGCCCGTAGGCCCACCACCTAGGCTCTGCGCGTATGGCCGAATTCACCCGCGACGGCGCGACGATCCACTACACCGATACCGGAATCCCGCGTGACAGACCCGGTGCCGCCACCATCTTCTTCGGTCACGGGCTGCTGTTCGGCGGATGGATGTTCGGACCGCAGATCGCCTCGCTCAAGAACGACTACCGCTGCGTGGCGATCGACTGGCGCGGTCAGGGCGCCAGCTCAGCCCCCGCCGGCGGGTACGACATGGACACCCTCGCCGAGGATGCGATCGCGCTCATCGGCGAACTCGGTGTGGGACCGGTGCACTACGTCGGCCTGTCGATGGGTGGTTTCATCGGCCAGCGGATCGCCGCCCGTCACTCCGAACTGGTGCGCTCACTGACGCTTCTCGATACCAGTGCAGGACCGGAGGATCCAGATAAGGTACGCCAGTACAAACTCATGGGCGCGGCCTACCGGTTCGTGGGTATCGGGCCGCTGCGCAAGGCGGTGCTGCCGTTGATGTTCGGTCCGGATTTTCTGGCCGATCCTGCCAATGCCCCCCTGCTGGGAGATTGGGAGCAGCGTCTGCGCGATTGCCGTCGGGCGGGGATCGCGCGCGCGGTCAAAGGCGTTGCCGACAGGGCATCGGTGGAATCCGAGATCGGGTCCATCACCATCCCGACACTGGTGATCGTCGGCGCCGATGACGCGGCCACTCCGCCGGCCAAGGCCCGACGTATCGCCGAACTGGTTCCCGGGGCCCGGCTCGAGCAGGTGAGCCACTGCGGTCACAGCGCCACGGTCGAACAACCCGAGACCGTCACCGGCCTCATCCGCGAGTTCCTCGACTCGACAGCCCGTCGGTGAGCAGATATGACAGCAGGCCTGCCGCCCGGGGGCGACAGGCCTGCTGAATACGGAATCTCAGGCGCCGGATGGGGTAGCGCCGAGAACCCGTTGCATATCGGGGATCATCGCCTGCAACTGCGAACCCCAGTAACCCCAGCTGTGGGTGCCGTTGGCCGGGAAGTTGAACACACCGTTCTTCCCGCCCGCCGCCAGGTAGTTGTCCATGAAGGTCTTGTTCGTGCGCAAGGTGAAGCCCTCCAGGAACTGCGCAGCCATCAGGTTGCCGCCACCGCCGGACGTGTCGAGCTCCGAGGGGGTGCCGGTCCCGCAGTAGATCCAGATACGGGTGTTGTTGGCGACCAGCTGGTTGATGTTGACCATCGGGTCGTTGCGCCGCCACGCCGGATCCGAGGACGGACCCCACATGCTCTGCGCGTTGTAGCCGCCCGCGTCGTTCATCGCCAGACCGATCAGCATCGGCCACCAGCCCTCAGACGGGTTGAGGAAGCCGGACAGCGATGCGGCGTAGGTGTACTTCTGAGGGTGATAGATCGAGTAGGTCAGCGACGAGCTGCCCGCCATCGAGATACCCACGACCGCATTGCCGTTCGGGTCGATGCCGTGGTTGGCCTGAAGGTAGGCCGGCAGTTCCTGGGTCATGAACGTTTCCCACTTGTAGGTGTAGTTCTGACCGTTGCCCTGTGAGGGCTGGTACCAGTCGGTGTAGAAGCTGGACTGGCCGCCCACCGGCATGACTGCCGACAGGCCGGAGTTCAGGAACCACTCGAAGGCCGGCGTGTTGATGTCCCAGCCGCTGAAGTCGTCCTGGGCGCGCAGGCCGTCCATCAGGAACACGGCGTGCGGGCCACCTCCCTGGAACTGGATTCGGATGTCGCGACCCATCGAGGGAGACGGCACATCCAGGTACAGCACCGGCAGGCCGGGCCGTGAGAACGCGGACGCGGTGGCCGAACCACCGACTACTCCGATCATTCCGGGCAGAGCGAGAGCGGCGGCGAACGTTGCTGCCGTGCGGCGCAACCACGTGCCTCGCAACTTCTCAACGATTTTCATGTGAACTCCCATCACCTTTCAAACACGTTCTTTCAGCAGTCAATTGCTGTGTGGGTAGTCAAGCACCGGCCAGAGATTGAGGCAGTGACGCGACACGGTGCGCCAAGTCGCAGTTGGGCAACGATCAGGTCACACGCCGGGGACGCGCTCCCCGCGATCGGACAACATGGCTGTTCAGGGACCTTCGGGTCTGGTCGCAATCGTGCGCACACTGCCGCCGGCAGCAGCGTTCCGCGCGCGCTCGCGCCGCTCATCAATCGCTCGGCTGAGGTCCTGGAGCAACTCCGGTTTGCGAAAGACTAAGCGCTCCAGAGTATCCCGGTCCATTTGCAAGACTGTTACTTCGCCTACCGCATAGGCGTTGCCGGTGACGGGCTCGCGGGTCAGGGCCGTCTGCCCGATGAAATCACCCTGGAGCATGGTGGAGATCGGGATGACAGCGCCGTCGTTGCCGATGACGACGAGGCGTACGCGTCCCTTGACGATGAAGGACATCGAAGCCGGCACGTCACCGCTTTTCTGCATCACTTCGTCGCTGCCGTAGCGGAAAACTTCGACATGCGGCAACAGGGCCTCCATGTCGGTGGGACTGATACGCAACACCGGAGCAAGAGCCCGCAGCGCCTCGATGCGGCGACTGGTTGATGAGAAGTCGTCCTCGATACCGTCCAGTGATACTCCGGCTCGCCGCGATGCATACCAGAGCCAGCGCTGAAATGTCGATCGTGCGGCGACGTCGTCGGCGGGGGATCGCACCGGAATGGTGACGGTGTAGTCGGTGCTGGAAGTGGCGGTGGCGATGGGCCGACCGTCGGGGTGCAGCTGCGGCAGATCATCGGCGACATCGACGAGGAGCGCGCAGACCCGGTCGGGGGCATCCGCACCGGCGAACTTCGCGCTCACCGTGATGGTGTGGCCGCCGGGCGGACGACTCAGGTTCGCGAAGGCCTGACCGGCCAGCACCGAATTCGGGATGATCTCCAGCCCGCTGCCGGTGTTGATGTGGGTGGCGCGCCAATTCACCTCTACCACGCGGCCGCGCGCCGAGGAGGTTTCCACCCAGTCGCCGATCTGGAAGGGCTGTTCGAACAACAGCAGCAGTCCGGAGATGATCTGGCCGACAGAGTTCTGCAGCGTGAGGCCCAGCACGATCGAGCTGATGCCCAGCGCGGTGAACAAACCGCCGACGTTGGCCCCCCATACGTAGGCGAGGATCATTGCCAGGCCCACGGCGATGATCGCGAACCGTGCAACGTCGATGAAGATCGTCGGCATGCGCCGGCGCCAGCTGCCCGATGGGGCGGAGGCGAAGACCGTGCCATTGACACCCGACAGCGCCATTACGAGCACGAAGAAGCCCAGCACTGTCGAGATGATGCGGATACCCGTCGCGTCAGCGGAGACGGCGGTGGTGTTGACCAGCAGTAGCAGGAACGCGCCCAGCGGAACGATGAACGTACGCAGCAGGCCGACCGGCCGGGCCAGTGCGCTGCCGCGGCGGTCCAGAGCGTGTTGCAGTTCAGTCAGCAGCAGCACGCTCAGCGGCAGTCCGACCGCGACGATCACAGCCCAGTAGAACCACGGCGCGCTGAGGATGCTCATCCGCGGTCCTGGGTGAGCCGCCACGTCGATTCCTCGTGGTCGCCCACGACCACGGTGCCCGCCGGTGCGTAGTTGCGGGTGTCGCGGGTTGCCTCGTAGACATCGGCGGTGACATAGATCCCCGGTTGCGCCGGGCCGCGCCGCAGGGCAGACGCCAGGTGCACCGCCCCGCCCCACAGGTCGTACACCAGTCCGGCCCGACCGACCAGGCCGCTGGTCACCGCGCCGGTATCGATCCCGGCCCGCAGCTTCAGTTCGTGGCCCGTCTCGGTGTTGAGCCGGTCGACGATCTTCTGAAGGTCGATTGCGAAATCGACGGTTCGGTGAATGTTGTCCAGGCGTGGGACGGTGAGCCCGCAGCTGGCCAGATAGCCGTTGTGAGTACTGCGCACCCGCTCGACGCCGTGGCTCTCGGCGGCAGCATCGAACTGCCGCGCCAGTTTGTTGATGATCTCCAGGGAATCCTCGGGACCGAGATCACTGGTCAATTCATCGAGGCCGACGAGGTCAGCGAAAATGACGGTGACGTCCTGGTGCTCCTCGGCGATCGTCTCCTCGCCCCCGCGATAACGCTGCACCACCGATTCGGGCATCAGCGACAGCAGCAGACGTTCGTTCTCGTCGCGTTGCTCGGTGAGTAACTGGTCCTTGATGGCGAGGCTGCGGCTCATCTCGTTGAAGGCCACGGTGAGATCACCGAATTCATCGCGCGAGTTCACCGGGAGCGAGACGTTGTAGTCCCCGGTGCTGATCTGCTCGGCGCCCTCCTCGAGTCGTTTGATGGGACGGACGAAGAAACGAGCCCACAGCATCGCGGCGATGACCGCGATGAAGATGATCATTGCGGTCGACCGGACCAGCCGGTGGGCGAAGTCGCGCTCCGGGGCGAATGCCTCGACGGAGTCGATCGAGGCCACCATCACCCAATCCAGCCCTTTGAGTTTCAGTGGCCCGTAGGCCTGCAGGGCGCGGTGGCCGAGGTAGTCGGTGGCGATCACGGTTCCCGTCTCGCCGCGTTGCGCGGCCTCACCGGCCTTGGTACCGACCGGTTGCACCAGCACGGTGGTGCCCTGCTTGATGGCCCGATCAGCCACTTCGGGCGGGGTGCCGGCGTCGATCACATCGCGCCGGTAGGCCTCCTGGTCCTCAATGAACAGACGGGAATCCGAGCGCATCAGGTCGTCGCTGCCGACCAGGAAGGACTCGCCGGTCCTGCCCATCCCGGCCCGTTCCCACTGCCTATCGGCAGTCATCAGGTTGTTGATGACCGACGCCGGATACTCCACGGCCATCACGCCGACGGCACGCCCCGGATCGCCGACCGGCACCAGCATCCATGCGGTAGGTTGTCCCGCGGGCAGATACTCGGCGAAGTCGGTGATGTCGACATAGTCGATGTCGTTGGACGCCATAGCTTTCCGGAAGGCATCGGGTAGATTGCCCTCACCGCGATACGGCCCGGTCAGAACGTTGGTGCCCAACTCGACACCCTTGTAGGCGCTGTACACCACATCACCACGGGCATTGATCAAAAATGCGTCCCGAAACCCCATCCGGGTGGCGATCTCCCGAAAGTAGCCGTTGTAGCGCGCATTGGCGGCCGACCATCGGCTGCCGTCCCGGGCGTCATCGACGCGGACGGCTTTATCTCGATCGGCGAATGGCACGGTGTAGCGGGACTGCAGGTAACGCGTCGCAATGGAGGAGGGGATCAGGGCGTTGACGTCGAGGCGGCCGTCGTCGGCACCGGCGAATCGGGCGTTGTAGTAGTCGACGAGAGCCTTGCTCTGGGCCGGCTCGACGGTCGCGGTGCCGAGTTGGTCGAAAGCGGCGCTGAAGGCGTTGAGAGCACCGGCCACCGTCTCGCCGCGGGAGAAGATCAACAGCGAACTGCTGAGGTCGGCGATTCCCAGTTCCAGCACGCGGGTCTGCGATTCAAGGATCCCGGTCAGCCGCTCGAACACCGAGGCGCGCAGTGAGCTCCGCCCCGATTCGAATCCCACGGCCCCAGCGACTGCGGTGGCCAGCACGCTCATCGTCAGGAGCATGAGCAGCAGTTTCGACTGGATGCTCACCCGCTCGAAGACGCCGCTCTTGGTCTTACGCCGGCGCAGCCGATCGGCCAGGACGGACCGCTTCTCTGGCGCGGTCGCGTCTGCGGCGGTCTCGTGCGGTGCCGACATCGGGTTTGCCTTTCGGTTGGTCACCGCGAGGGTAACTTGTCTGCAGGTGGGGGATCCCTTCAATCTGCAGCGCTTCGCCAACGCGCAGGCCCGGGAATGCTCGTATCCCCAGGTGCTGCGCGAGCTGGGCGAGGGCCGCAAACAGGGCCAGTGGATCTGATTGTCGGGCAGATCGACGCGCTGATGGTGCGCTCGTCGATGACTCTGTTCGCCGGAGCCGCCGCCGACGACGCAGCCCGCGTGGACTTCCAGGCGGTGCTGGACAGGTTCTACGAGGGGCAAGCGGACTCACGAACGCTGGACCTGCTCAATCAAGCTTGAGCACCAGCCAGCCGTGCGGCGCGACGGTCGTGTGGCCGAGGACTTCCCGCGGCGGGGCCGCGGTACCGGCGATCACCTCGGCGACCCGGCCGGTGAGTTCCTGCACCGGCAGCGCACAAGGGGTGTCCCCGATGTTGAGCGCCACCAGCAGCGCGTCGTCGCCGGACCGGCTCTGGTAGACGTACTGCCGGTTCTCAACCTTCACGGCGGTGGTCCTGGCCTCGTGCAACCAGGGGTTACGGCGGCGCAACCCGATGAGGAACTGGTGCAGGGTGAGGATCTCGCGCGCCCCAGGATCGAGATCCGCATCGGGGGAGCCGAATTCGGGGCGCACGGCATCGTCGCCACCGATGCGATCCTCCTTGACGCCCCGATATCCGAATTCGTCGCCGGCATACACCGAGGGAACGCCGCCGGTGGTGAACTGCAGCACCAGGGCATGCGCGAGGTGGGCCGAGTTCTCCAGACGGCTCGCGATGCGGGTCACATCGTGATTGCCGATGAAGGTCAGCGGGGCGAAGGTGTCCAGAAATCCGTTGTGGCGCTGCAGAGCCCAATCCAGTTCGTGGAAGTTCCCGTCGTTGAGGCTGCTCCAAATCGCCTTCCACAGTTCGTACTGGGTCACGGAGTCGACACCGGAATCATCCACGAAAGCCACGTAGTCGCCGTGGATGACCTCGGCGAGGAACCACGCATCGGGGTGGGCTGCCCGCACCCGCGGCAGCACCTGCGCCCAGAACGAAGCCGGCACCGCGTAGGCGGCGTCGAGGCGCCAGCCGTCGGCACCGCGCTCCAGCCAGTGCTTCATCACTGCGACGGTGTAGTCGGCGACTGCGGGGTTGGCGTGGTTGAGGGCGATGAGCTCGCCGTGACCCTCGAAGGTGTGGAATCGGCCGGGCCGGCCGCCGAACCATCCCGCGGCCTCGGCGTCGCCGTTGTCGACGGCGCGGCGGTAGCGGGGGAAGTCGGTGCCCACGTGGTTGAAAACCCCGTCGAGCAGTACCCGCAGACCGCGGGCGCGGGCGTGCGCGATCAGCCGGTCGAAGTCGGCGTCATCCCCCAGTCGCGGGTCGAGACGGTAGTGATCGGTGGTGTCATAGCCGTGCGTGCGGGAAGCGAACACCGGACCCAGTGCGATCCCCGAGGCACCGAGGGCGACCGCATGATCCAGCCACTCGGTGATGCGCCCGAGTCGGTGCTCGGCGACGTCCGGGGGAGTCCGCGACGGGAAAGCGCCGGCGAAACCCAAGGGGTAGACCTGCCACCAGATCGCGTGTCGCACCCAATCCGGGCCACGGTCGGCCATGGCTGCAAACTGTAGACCCACCGTCGCCTCCCGGACGCGGGCGTGTTCTAGTGCAGGTGTGCTGGAGTTCACCGTCGAGGACTGGTCGCCCGAGGAACTCGCCAGGCTGCGCGGTATCTACGAGCCGCTGGCCGAGTCGGTGCGAGACCTGGTCGACGCGACAATCCGCACCGAGGCCGACGCCGACACCGTCGCCGAGGTCACCCGGGACATCAACGCAGCCGTCGCACGCCTACGCAGCCGTCAGATCGAGGGCGCCTTCGGCGTGCGCCACACCACCGCCGGCGAGAGCGTCGGATGGGGCAACGCCGTGATCGGCATCCGCAATGCCTTGGCCCCGCCGGTCGTCACCCACCGCGACGAGACCGGCACCGTGGCGGCCGACTTCCATCTTGGCGCGGCCTACGAGGGACCGCCGGGCCATGTCCACGGCGGGGTTTCGGCGCTGATCCTCGACCATGTACTGGGAGAGGCCGCCAGCCCGGACCGCACGCCACGCTTCACCGGCACCATCACTGTCCGCTACCTGCGCGCCACCCCGTTGGGTGCGTTGCGGGTGGCGGCGTGGCGGACCAGGACCGAAGGGGTCAAGACCTTCTGCTCGGGACAGATCAGCGACGCCAAGGGCATCACGGTGGAAGCCGAGGGCGTGTTCATCACCCCACGTTGGCTGCGGGACTGAGGAGATCGCAATGGAGAAAGTCATCGTCGCCCTTCGGCGTCCGGATTCAGATGACGAGTGGATCGCGCGGCTGCGCGGTCCGATAGCCGCCGCCCTGCTCGATCTCGACCTGCCCGGGGTGACGCTCAACCTCCGCGACGGCGCAGTCCGGGACTCACTGATGACACTGACCACACTCGACCCACCGGTGCAGGGCTTCGTCAGCCTGTGGACGCAGCAGTACTACGGCACCGAAATCGACGAGGCGCTGCGCATGCTGCGCGCCGAAGCCGACGACGTGGCCGCCTACCTGGTGACCGAGTCGGCGCCGATGCCGCCGCCGGACTCGCCCCCGGGTGAGCGCGCGTCGGGTATGGCCAATATGGCGCTGTTGCGCAGGCCTGCGGAGTTGGACGAACAGACCTGGCTGCGGCGCTGGCATCACGACCACACCCCGGTGGCGATCGCCACCCAGTCCACCTTCGGCTACGTGCAGAATTTCGTGGTCCGTCCGCTGACAGCGGGGGCGCCGCCGCTGTCGGCGATCGTCGAGGAGATGTTCCCGATCGAGGCGGTGGGCAGCCTGCACGCCTTCTTCGGCGCCTCCGACGACGCCGACCTCACCGACCGGCTGAACAAGATGGTGGCCAGCACCGCGGCCTTCGGCGCCAACGTCGATGTCGATACCGTGCCCACGGGGCGGTACGTGTTCCGAAACCCGTTCGGGTCCTAGGCTGTCGCTGTGACGCTGCTGATCGACGATGCCAACCGGGTGCGGACTCTGACCCTCAACCGCCCCGACGCGCTCAACGCCTTCAACGAAGAGCTTTATGACGCCACCGCCGAGGCGCTGGCCGCCGCCGACGATGATCCCAACGTGGCGGTGGTGGTCATCACCGGCGCTGGCCGCGCCTTCTGCGCCGGCCAGGACCTCACGGAGATGGCGGCCCGCATCAGCGATCCCGGTTTCACCGCGGGAACTCACGGCTTCCCGGGACTCATCGACGCGCTCAGCGACTTCGGAAAACCGCTGATCTGCGCGATCAACGGCGTGGGAGTAGGTCTGGGCACGACGATCCTGGGCTTTGCCGATCTTGCCTTCATGTCCGCGACGGCGAAGCTGAAATGTCCGTTCACCAGCCTCGGGGTGGCACCGGAGGCGGCGTCGTCCTACCTGCTGCCCCAACTGGTGGGCAGGCAGAACGCCGCGTGGATGCTGATGTCGAGCGAGTGGGTCGACGGCGCCGAGGCGCTGCGCATGGGCCTGGTGTGGAAGCTGTGCGAACCCACTGAACTGCTGGAGGAGACGCGCCGGCACGCCGAAATCCTCGCCTCCCGTCCGATCTCGAGTCTGCTGGCGGTCAAGCGGACGATGACCGAGCCTGCGCGAGCCGAGATCGCCGCCGCGCGGTCGCGTGAGGACGCGTGTTTCGCCGAAATGATGGGTGCTGCGGCCAACGCCGAGGCGCTCGCCGAATTCAACCGCGGCCGGTCTGGCTGAGCGCGGGCACCAGCCAAGACGATCAGAGCAGCAGCGGTAGCGGGCGCGGCTCCTGTCCGGCGCCCAGCGGGGTGCGGCCGATCTCGGAGAAATCGGTGAGGCTGTAGGCGGTGACGTGGTCGTCGCTGACGGCGTAGAGCACGTCACCGATCCGGACCGTCCGCAGCACGGTCGAGTCGCTGTGGATCTCGCCGAGGACGTCCACGCCGTCGGTGCCGACGCGCAACACCTGCAGCGTTTGGTCGTAGAAGTACGTGCCGGTGCCGGGGTCGTAGCCGCTGGCGCTCACGGGCACCACCAGAAGGCCGTCCTGCGGTGAATACAGCAGCGCGTGGTGGTCGAACTGCGCCTCCGATGACGACCACTGCGCGGTCTCGGAGAGGAATTGCCGTTCGATCAGCCTGAGGTCTCCGCCGTCGCTCACGTCGAACAGCGAGACGTGCATGCGGGTGTTCCACGTTCCCGGCTCGCGCTCCTGCCCGATCCCGAGCAGCAAGCCCTCGCCCACGGTCTGCAGATAGTTCGAGAAGCCCGGAATCACCAATTCACCCTGCACGGTGGGCGAGGCGGGGTCGGAAAGGTCGATGGCGAACAACGGATCAGTCTGCAGGAACGTGACCAGGTATGCGGTGTCGGAGTCGAAGCGGACGGCGTAGAGCTGCTCACCCGGCGCGAGTCCGGTGACGCTGCCCACCACGTCCAGGGTGTTACCGGAGGTGTCGAGAACGTACACACCGCTGTCGTTGACGGTTGCCCAGGTGCCGCCGGCCCAATCCGAGCTCCAGGTGTGTGTCGCGACCCGCAAATAGCCGTTCTGCTCATCCATCGCGAACTGGTTGATCAGGGTTCCTGGAACGAATCCACTTGCCTCCCAGACGACTTGGGCACCGTTGATACCGAAGCGATCAATGCGGGTAGCGGTAGATGAGCCGGTGCCTGTGTAGTGATCCTGCGCGGTGCCCAGGTAGAGCGCGCTGGATGTCATATAGACGGTGGTGCCGCTGGACCCCACCAGACTGGCCACGCTGGAGGTGAATCCCGACCCGGCCAAGGCGTTCACCGAGTCGACCGACACCACCGTCACCAGTGACTGCTGATCCAGCGACGGCGGCCGAACGATCTGATCGCCACCGGCGATGACACCGAGATCGACCAGTGCGCCGTCGGCCCCGACCGCGTAGGCATGCGGCACCGACAGCGTGGTGATCTGATCGCCCACCCGGGCTACGTAGGCGTCCCAGGTTTCGTAGGTCCGGTAGCCCACCACCGTGGGGCCGGGCCACTGGTCGCCGGTCACGGTGGCCGGCTTGCCGGCGGCCACTTCGGTGTACAGCGGCTGCGGGAGGTCGAGGTTGCCCTCGAGCACCAGGTAGACCATGCCGTCCACCGCGCGCGCATCCCGGTATGAGCCGTCGAAGACGGTCTGGCTAGCGACGGTCGGGGCCGTTCGATCGGAGATGTCGAAAACGGTGACGGTGGTCTGCGGGTTCCAGTCCCACCACGGGCCGTAGGCCATCCGCACCGTCGGCCCGTACCAGCCACCGCCGGACTGGGTGATCACCGTAAGCCGGTCACCGGAGAGGAACTGCCCGACGACGTAGCCCGATAGCGGCGTCTGCGAACTCAAGGAGGAGTCCGCGGCGATGATCGTCAGGGCGCCGTCGCGGGAGACGTAGACGAAATCACCGTCGGTCTCGACGAAGTCGGCCTCGTCGACACCGTCGACCTGGTTGTTGGTGTCCGACGTGATCCCATCGCGGCCGCTGGGTGTGGAGGCGGGTACCAGCGCGCCGTCGAGCCACTTGTACCCGTAGTCGTACTGCGGCACGGTTTGGCCGAACAGCGAGCCGTACCGCTGCTGCGCCAGGGCGAGCAGGTAGTCGCGGAGCTCGGCCTCGCTGAGGTAGGGGGCCGTCGATGAGGTCTGGGCGCCGGTCGCCGAGGAGCCGACGGCCGCGATGAAGCCGAGCAGACTGCGGCGGACCAGAAGCAACGCACCCTGGAGGAATTCGGTGACCGGGTTGCGGGGGAACTGCGACATCCACATGGTCGCCGAGTCGAGGAACCGGGTGACCGCAGCGCCCATCATCGCGACCGGGCCTGCGGTTGCCGCGGGCACGGTCGCGACTGGGAACAGGGGGAGAGCGGGCGTCAGTCCCGTTGCGGCGGCCGACGCGCCGGCGACGGGCAAGGGTGCGGAGAGGTCCGGCTCCAGGGCCGTGGCCGAGGGCACCCCGAACGCGGGGACAGTGGCACCGGAGAGCGGACTCCGGGGCTGGTCACCGCCCGGCCGGTGCCGGTGCGGGCGTGCCGCCCCGGACAGCGAGGTGGATTGCCGTGGTTCATCCGCAATGGGCAGCCCGGCCCCGTCGGTGTCGGTCGCGGTGTCGGCCGGGCGCGGTCCGCGGGTGCGGAGGCGGCCACCGGCATCATCGGCGGATCGGTCGGCTTGGGACTTCGCCGGTGTGGCCGCGCCGGCAGACACCGGTCCGGCGTCGGAGTCCGGAGCATCAGCGGCGGCGGCGACCCCGGCGGCCTGCGGCGCGGCGAGGGAGAGACCCAGCGCCACGGCCGCAGCGCCCACGCGTCTGCGGCGTCTGGCCATCGGGGCCCCTCCATCACTCAGCGGCAGAGTTTACTGGCACACCTGTCAACTGCCGGGTCAGAGACGAAGATAGCACTGCATCAACGCCTGTCAAAGGAATAATCTCAGGTTCCCCTTTGGATTCTCAAAGGTGCATGTCAGTGACATGAGGTTTGCCACATGGGCGACGCCGTCCCGGTGGGTGGTCGCTGCGGCCGACCCCGGAGCACTAGCATCGTCAAACATGAGCCGAATCGGAGATTTCACCGACGACGACGTCGCGGGATGGATGGCACTGTCGCCGGGCATCGCGCCGGCCCTGGCCGCTTTCTCCCAGGCGGTCTACAACCGCAACCGGCTGCCGATGCGGGTGCGTGAGATCGCCCGCGTCGTCATCGCCGAAGACAATGAATGCGTCGTGTGCCTCAACACCCGCGACGCCGACGGCCCGGCTGCCGGTGTGGATGAGGACCTCTACGCGAACGCGGCGAAGTGGCGGACCTGGCCCGGCTACTCCGACGCCGAACGCCTTGCCGCCGAGTTCGCCCACCGGTTCGCCACCGACCACGCCGGTCTGCGCGCCGACGATGCCTTCTGGGCGAGGCTGCGTGAGCACTTCTCCGACGAACTCATCGCCGACCTGACCATGTCCTGCGCCATGTGGCTGGGCATGGGCCGGATGCTGCGCACCCTGGACATGGGCCAGGCCTGCTCGATCACCCTGCCCAGCCGGGCGTGAAGATCATCTCGATCACCCCGGTGGCGTCACACTGCCCGGCTAACCAACTCCTGCTAAGTTACCCGCCATGAGCGTCGTGAATAAGCGTCTGGTTCGGCATCTGGGTACGGCGGCTGGCATCGCCTGCCTTGCCATAGCGGTAGCAGCACCGGCGTCTGCTGACACTCTCAACACCACGACATGCTCTCAGCAGCAGATCATGTCGTCGCTGCAGCAGAACGCCCCCATGATCTGGGGGAAGATCAGTAGCGATCCACAAACGGAGCAAAAGTTGCGGGCGGCGCTTGACGTGCTTCTGGTCGTTCCTCCGGGTCAGCGTGAGCAGGAAGCGAATACGCTGGAGCAAGCCCTCGGCAAAGATCAGTTGTCTGATATCAGCGATGACGTCATCAACGCCTCCGGCGGTCCGATCGGCAGAGCTGTCAACGCTTGCCACAACTTCTGAACCAGTACCTCCTGTCACGCAGGTAGGTACGCGTCACCATGACAGGCTGGGCTCAGATCATCCCGGTGGCATCAAATTGCCAGCTCATATCGGCTGTCATGAGCGTTTCCATCCAGTCCGCCGGGGCATGATTCGCCAGCCCGCCGAAGTCCCAATAGTCCTTCCACAAAGTGATTTTCGGGACCCCGTCGCGGTCCTCGACTTTGTGGACCGTGACGAATTGCAGCACCGCTGACTCGCCACTGCGCCACTGCCACGTCTCGGAATGCTCGTAGAGGGCATCGATGCCGTTGCTCACCAGAACACCGTCGTGGTTCTCGTAGCCTGAGAGCGGTGCGAGTCCGACCTTGAGCCGCTTGACGATGTCCTCGGGCCCGCGCGCGGCAGCCGTCGGGCCGATCGGCATATCCACGTAGATGCAGTCGTCGGCCAGGAACGGCTTCATGGCCTCCCAGTCGCGACGCGACAGCGCCGCCCACATACCCAGCACGGTGTCCGATACCGCGCTCTCAGATGGCATGGGTCAGCTCCTGCACTTGTGGGGTGGATGTCTGCGGCGCGACCGGTGACTGACCGGCGCGCAGGAAGCTGCCGGTGCGCCGGACTCCCAGCACCTCGGTGGGTTGGCCGTCGCGGACCACGGTCTGGCCGCCGAT
>JAIOQK010000074.1 GCA_021413425.1 Mycobacterium sp. | reverse complement strand
CCCGATGCGGCACTGGAGCAGCTGCGCTGGCGCCTGGATGTGTGGAACGCTTCGGCTCAGGTCTCCAACGATGTCCTCTAGCACGCCGGAGAGAACCCTGCTGGTCTTCGCCGACTCGCTGTCCTACTACGGACCGCAGGGGGGACTGCCCGCTGACGACCCGCGCATCTGGCCCAATATCGTTGCCGCCGAACTCGGTTGGGAGTGCGAGCTGATCGGCCGCATCGGGTGGACCTGCCGCGACGTGTGGTGGGCGGCCACCCAGGATCCCCGCGCGTGGGCGGCGTTGCCGAAGGCCGGTGCCGTCATCTTCGCCACCAGCGGTATGGATTCACTGCCCTCGCCGCTTCCCACCGCCATTCGGGAACTCATGCGATATGTGCGGCCGTCGTGGCTGCGCCGGTGGGTGCGTGACTCCTACGGCTGGGTGCAGCCGCGACTCTCCCCGGTCGCGCGCTCGGCACTGCCGCCCAGGCTCACGGTGGAATACCTTGAAATGACCCGCGGGGCGATCGACTTCAACCGTCCCGGCATCCCGATCGTGGCGAGCCTGCCTTCGGTTCACATCGCCGACACCTACGGCCAGGCCCACCACGGCCGCCCCGCAACGGTGGCCGCCATCACCGACTGGGCGTCGGCGCATCACATTCCGCTGGTGGATCTCAAAGAGGCCGTCCAGGAGCATGTCCTCGGTGGCCGAGGTAACCCGGACGGCATCCACTGGAACTTCGAGGCGCACAAGGCGGTCGCCGCCTTGATGCTCACAGCGCTGGCCGAGGCGGGCGTCGCCGTCGGGGGACGCTGACACCGTGCCGGTCGTGGTGGTCACCGACTCCTCGGCCCGGATACCGGCGGAGATGTTGGCCGAGAGCGGGATTGCCGTCGTCGCCCTGCACATCCTCATCGACGGACGTGATCTGCGCGATGGTGTCGATGACGTTCCACCAGACCTCTATCAGCGCGCCGCGAGCACGGCCGGGGCGAGTCCGGCGGAGCTGGCGGGCGCCTACCGGGCGGCGCTGGAGCGCAGCGGCGGCGAGGGCGTGGTGGCCGTGCACCTGTCCGCCGAACTCTCGAGCACTATCGGTTCGGCCGAGCATGCCGCGGCGCAGTTCGACGGCCGGGTGCGGGTGATCGACTCACGATCGGCGGCGATGGGTACCGGATTCGCCGCTCTCGCCGCCGCGCGAGCGGCGGGTGCGGGTGCTGTTCTCGACGAGGTTGCCGCTGCCGCCCGCGATGCCGCGCGGCGGACGCACGCCTTCATCGTGGTCCAGCGGCTCGAGAACCTGCGCCGCAGCGGCCGGATCACCGCGGCGGCGTCCTGGCTGGGCACCGCACTGGCGCTCAAACCGCTGCTGCGCATCGCCGACGGCCACCTGGTACCGGCGCAGCGGGTCCGCACCACCTCCAAGGCGATCGCGGCGATGGTCGAGCAGGTGATCGACGTGGTCGGCGAAGGCCGCGCGGCTCTGGCCGTTCACCACGTCGACAACCCCGCCGGTGCCGCTGATCTCGCCGCCACGCTGGCCGCCGCGCTGCCGGCCTGCGGACCGGCGATCGTCACCGAACTGGGCCCCGTGCTTGGCGTCCACCTCGGACCCGGAGCACTCGGAGTGGTGGTGGCACTGGAGGCTTAGCGTCAGCCCCGCAGTTTATTCAGCCACGCTCGGGCGTCACCGGCGCAACTGGCCGGCAGCGAGAAGTGGTCATCCCTTGGATACTCGCGAGTGTCGACGGAGCCCCCGAGTTTCTTCGCGGCTTCGACGTAGGCCCTCTGCCATGACACCGGTACCACGGTCCCGTTGTCGAAAGTGTCAATGCACACCAGCACCGGCGCGACAGGCTTCTTCTGCGCCGCCGAACCGGCGTCGATGGCGTCCTTCCATTCGCCGAAGTTCGGCGGGTCCGGGTTGAGTACCGCGCCCTTGAGCCGGAACATCCTGGCGATCACGTCGTTGAGATGGTGTACCGGTTGGGTATTCCAGGCCGTCTCGATGATCTCCACACCCAGCGGTGTGAAGGCCTGCGGCAGTTGCAGCGACGAGGGATTCGCCGCGTACGTGCCGGCCAGCACCATCACCAGGTGCGAGTCCGGCGGGATGCTGGGATTGGTCAGGGCCGCGGTAACCGACGCCGGGTTCTCCAACGCGATCTTTCCCACGCCCGGTGACATCGGGACCGTGCCGATGAGCCTGAGGTCGCCGTAGTCGCTCGTGTCGAGTTCCGCCACCGCCGCAGCCGCACCGCCGCCCTGCGACCAACCGGCGCAGCCCAGGGTGGTGCCGGCTCCCGCATCGAGTGTGCGTGCGGCATGCGCCAGATAGACCGCGTCGCGGGCGTTGGTGATGTTGACGGTGTACTGGTGCATGCCGGGCGTTCCGAGGCCCTGGTAGTCGGTGGCGCACACCACCCAGCCGTCGTCGATGAAGCCCTGCACCCCCGGCACCCCGTAGTCGATCTGCTGGGTGGCGCGAGGCTCGAAATAGGTGACGAGTTCACGCGCCGGGTCGGGTTGCGCCGACGGGCAGGCGGCATCGCCCAGTCCGGTGGTGCCGTGGCACCAGGTGAAAATCGGCCGGTTCTCACCCGTGGCGTCGGGCGCGATCACCAGGCCGCTGGCCTCGTGGGCGACGCCGTTGACATCGCGAGAGATGTACCGGACGCGCCAGGCCCGTGCGCCTTTGATGGCGGTGTCGATCCGCTCCCGGGAGAGCAGGCTCCCGGGTTCGCCCGTCGCCGGTTCGGGGATCATCTGCTTGGCCGTCGGTGCAGCGCCGGCCGATGCGGCTGCGGTCTTGTCAGTGTCTGCTGCGCGCGAGCACGCCGCCAGCAGTGGAGCGGCAACCGCCACCCCGCCGAGTCCTGCGATGAAACTCCGACGCTCGATATCCATCGGGCGGAAATTACCCGAAGCGGCCGGTTACCGGCGGGAGATCCTTGAGTGTCACGATGCCCGGCTCGGCTGCCACCACCGCGGGTACCGCGTTGGTCACCGGCATGGCGGTGTAGATCATCCCGAGCCCCATGAACCCGGGCTCGGCCCAATCCCTCGGCGGCAGGCAGTGCAGCACGGTGCGCATATTGGGCACACCGAACACCTGGATGACGTGACCGTGCTCCAACGGCTTGGGCGGGATGACGTGGTTACCCATGATCCAGTTGAATCCGACGCTGACGACGTTGCGCTCACCGACCCAGCCGCGGTGGTAGCCCATCACGCCGCCGATGGTGCCCGCCGGGATGGTCATGAATCCCAGGTCGGTGTCGCCGGTGGCCGGGGTGAAGGTCACATCGAAGGTCATTCGGTCCAGCTTCGCCCCGATCGCGTCGGCCATCATCGCCGCCGACTCGGCGAACACCTCGCTCTCCCGGCGCACACTCTCGGCGAGGCCGGGTGTGTCGGGATCGCAGGAGAAGCCCATCGCGGTCTGGGTGCCGGCCGATTCGTAGGTGGAGCAATCCACGGATTCGGTGATGCGGATCTCGTCGACCCGTTCGCAGGACCCCGACAGCACCATGCCCACCATGTTGGTCATGCCCGGGTGCGCGCCGTTGCCGAAGATCGTAGAATTGCCTCGCTCACAGGCTTTCTGGATCCGGTCCAGATCCGCTTGGCTCTGTTTGCCACCGGTGATCCACGCGGCAGACGTACAGACGTTGATCCCAGCGGCGAGTAGCCGCTCAAGCTCGTCGATGCTGGGCCACAGCGGGTTGTAACAGCAGGCGTCCGGCTTGGCGGCCAGCAGCGCGTCGACGTCGTTGGTGGCGGTGATGCCGGTCGGCGTCCCCTTACCCAGCGGCCAGCCCGCCAACTCCGCGGCGTCCACCCCGATCTTGTCGGCACCGTGGGCGTACACCCCGACGAGTTCCATGTCGGGACGGCCGATGATCGCGTGCAGCGATCGGCGGCCGATGTTGCCGGTGGTCCACTGGATGACTCTGATCGGCCGGTCGGTGATTGCGGTCATGGGCACACAGTAGGGACACCCGCGCACTCACAGACCCGGATTGGTCCACAGCCTCCGCCGCATCGCGCTGCCGCCGCCGTAGCCGCGTCGTGCCCCGGCCCTACCGTCGCCGCATGCGAAACGAGCAGCCGATGGCCGCCCTGCATCGCCGACTCGGTCTTCGGGCCGAGCCCGCCGATCCCCGCACCGGCGACGACGCCGACGAGGACATCGACGCCGGTCTCAGTTGGGTGCCTGATAGCCGCCGGCCCGGGCCGCGATCCTGGCTGGAGGCGGTGCGCGCCGACCCCGGTCGCGCCGGTGGCATCGCACTGGCCGTCGTCGCAGCCATGGCGGTACTCGTCACCGTGTTCACCCTCGTCCGGTCCCATCCGCCGCCGGTGGCCTCGGCCGATCTGCCGCCGGTGCAGATGGCATCGACGTCGGCGACGTCCACCACCGCAGCGCCGCCGGACATGCAGGCGCCGAGAAGCCAGGTCGTGGTCAGTGTCGTGGGCTTGGTGCAGCAGCCCGGACTGGTCACCGTGGCCCCCGATGCGCGCGTCGCCGACGCCGTCGCCGCCGCCGGGGGGCCGCTGCGCGGCGCGGACACCATCGGGCTCAACCTGGCCCGCCACGTCGCCGACGGCGAACAGATCGTCGTCGGCATCGCCACTCCGGCCGGTCGCCCGGCGACGCTCGGCAGCGCGGTGACAGGCGGCACCGGGCCCACCAAAGCCGGGCCGGCCACCAGCACCGCGGCCACCGGGCCGGTCGATCTCAACGCGGCCACCGCCGAGCAACTCGACGCACTGCCGGGGGTCGGCCCGGTCACCGCTGCGGCGATCGTGGCCTGGCGACAGGCCAACGGGCCCTTCGGCAGCGTCGATCAACTCGCCGACGTCGACGGTATCGGCCCCGCCCGGCTGGAGAAGTTGCGACCGCTGGTCACGGTGTGACGCCCGGCCCACTGCCGCCGGACCGGATGGATCTGCGGCTGGTGCCGGCCGCCCTGACCGCGTGGGCGGTGACCGCCGCCGGGATCGGGTGGCGGGCCGGGCCCGCGCTGGCGTGCCTGTGCACGCTGGTGGCCGCCGGATGGTGGGCGGCGACCTGGCGGTGGGGGACCCGGGTGCAGCCTCTGCGCACCGCCGCCGCCGGGGTCATCGGCGCGGCGGTGATCGGTGCGGGCTTCGGCCTGGCGGTCGGGCTGCGCGCCGATGCCGTCGAGCGTCATCCGGTCGTCCGGATGTTCGGGACCACCACCGCGGTGACGCTCACCGCCACCGAGAGTCCCCGCCCGGCGGGCAGCAGCCGGGTGATCTTCCACGCCGATCTCACCGCCGTCGACGATGCCCCCGCGGCGGGCCGGGTGGTGGTGTTCGCCCAGGCTGCCCACGTCGCCGATCTGACCGCCGGACGCCCGGCGAGGTTGCGCGCCCGGATCTCCCGACCCACCCGCCGGGATCTGACCGTCGCGGTGCTCACCGCGGTGGGCCGGCCTGACATCGGGACCGCCTCATCGGTGCAGCGCGCCGCAGCCGAGGTGCGGTCACGCTTCGCCGCCGCGAGTGCGCAGGTGCTACCCCCCGGGCAGGCCGCGATGCTTCCCGGCCTGGTCCTCGGTGACACCTCCGCCGTGGCGCCGGGCACCGTCGCCGAGTTCCGCACCGCCGGCCTGACCCACCTCACTGCGGTATCGGGCGCCAACGTCACCATCGTGTGCGGGGCGGTCCTGCTCGCCGCCGGACTCATCGGGCCGCGCCCCGCGGTGGTCCTGGCGGCGCTGGCGCTCGTGGCGTTCGTTGTTGTGGTGCAGCCCGGCGCCAGCGTGCTGCGTGCGGCGGTGATGGGCGCCATCGGGCTGATGGCGGTGCTGTCGGCGCGGCGCCGGCAGGCCATTGCGGCGTTGTCGGCGTCGGTGATCGTCCTGATCCTGCTCGCGCCGCACCTGGCCGTCGACGTGGGCTTCGCGCTGTCGGTATCGGCGACGGCCGCGCTGGCGCTGCTGGCGCCGGTGTGGTCACGGCGGCTGACGCAGCGTGGCTGGCCCAAGCTGGCGGCGGATGCGGTCTGCGTCGCCGTCGCGGCTCAACTGGTCACCGCGCCGCTGATCGCCGCCGTCTCGGGGCGGTTCAGCCTGGTGGCGATCGCCGCCAATCTGGCTGTCGCAGCTGTCATTCCGCCGATCACCGTCATCGGCACCGCAGCAGCCGTGCTCTGCCCGCTGTGGCCGGCGGCGGGCAGCCTGCTGATCCGATTCACCGGCCCCGAACTGTGGTGGCTGCTGTCGGTGGCGCACCGGGGGAGTTCGCTGCCGGGTGCGGCGGTGCCGGTGCCGTCCGGGTGGGCGGGTCTGGCCACCGTGGGCGGGTGCGCGGTGGCGGGTGCGCTGCTGTGGCGGTGGCGGTGGTTCCGGCTGGGTGCGCTCGGCGGTGGACTTGTTCTGCTGGCGTGGTCACTGTCGGGACTCGTCGGCGGTCCGTGACACCATCGACGGGTGAGCGCGGGGATCGATCAGGGGTCGGCGGGTCTGCATCTGGTCAAAGGCGATGAAGACCTGCTGATCGAACGGGCGGTCAGCGCGATTCTGCGTGCCGTGCGATCCGCCGCCGGTATCGACGACATCCCGGTGGATCGCTTGCGGGCCGGGGAGGTCTCGGCCAACGAATTGGCTGAGCTGCTCAGTCCGTCACTGTTCGCCGATGAGCGGGTGGTGGTGCTCGACGACGCGGATGAAGCCGGCAAGGACGCCGTCGCGCTGATCGCCTCGGCCGCCGCCGACCTGCCCGACGGCACGGTGCTGGTGGTGATCCACTCCGGCGGCGGGCGGGCCAAGGCGCTGGCCGGTGAGTTGCAGAAGTTGGGCGCCACGGTCCACCCGTGCGACAAGATCGTCAAAGCCGCGGACCGGGCGAGTTTCGTGCGGGCGGAGTTCCGGGCGTGCAAGATCAAGGCCGACGACGACACCGTGGCCGCCATTCTCGAGGGGGTGGGCTCTGACATCCGGGAACTGGCCGCGGTGTGCTCCCAACTGGTCGCCGACACCGGCGGGCAGGTGAATGTCGCCGCGGTGCGCCGCTATCACAGCGGCCGGGCCGAGGTGACCGGCTTCGAGATCGCCGACAAGGCGGTGGTCGGCGATGTGGCCGGGGCGGCCGAAGCACTGCGGTGGGCGATGGCCAGCGGGGTGCCGCACGTGCTGCTCGCCGATGCGCTCGCCGAGGCGGTGCACTCCATCGCCCGGGTGGGGCCACTGTCCGGAGACCACAACCGGCTGGCATCCGAACTCGGCATGCAGCCGTGGCGGGTGCAGAAGGCCCAGAAACAGTCCCGGCGATGGTCGCGGGACAGCGTCGCGACGGCGATCGGCTTGGTGGCGGCGCTCAACGCCGATGTCAAGGGGGCGGCGGCTGATCCGGACTACGTCCTGGAAAGCACCGTGCGAAAGGTCGCCGAGTTGGCCTCTGGGGGCCGGTGAGCAGAACCGGCCGCGGTCGTCAGATTTTGTTGAGGGCCTGAGCCAGCGCCGACTTCTTGTTCGCGGCCTGGTTCTTGTGGATGACGCCCTTGCTGGCGGCCTTGTCGAGCTTGCGGCTGGTCGCCTCCAGCAGTTCGGCGGCCTTGGCCTTGTCGCCCTCGCCGGCGGCGGTGCGGAACGCGCGGATCGCCGTGTGCAGCGCCGACTTCACCGACTTGTTGCGCACCCGACGGCGCTCGTTGGTGAGAATGCGCTTCTTCTGCGACTTGATATTGGCCACGCGTGCAGTTCCTCTATATCTTTCGGGGCTTGAG
>JAIOQK010000267.1 GCA_021413425.1 Mycobacterium sp. | reverse complement strand
CTGGCGAATTACCTTCTCCGCCGGCGCGGAATGCTGACCTCCAATGTCGGTGAGGCGTATGGGTTCGTGCGCAGCCGCCCGGAGTTGGATCTGCCTGATCTGGAGTTGATCTGGGCGCCGGCACCCTTCTTCGAGGAGGGTGTCGGTGAGGACTATGGCCGCCACGCCATCGCCACCGGCCCGGTGCTGCTCAAACCGCTCAGCACCGGCACCGTGACGCTGCGCTCGGCCGATCCCGCCACCAAGCCGATCATCGACCCCCGCTACCTCACCGACCCCGACGGGGTGGACCGGGCGGCCATCATGGCCGGCTTGCGGGCGACGGTGCGCATCGCGCACTCCCCCGCACTCAAGGACGTGATCGGCGGTATTGCCCGGCCACTGCACGCCACCGTCCTCGACGACGAGACCCTCGAGCGGGCCATCGACACCTGTTCGCACACCCTCTACCACCCGGTCGGGACTTGCCGGATGGGTCGCGACGACCTCAGTGTCGTCGACCCGCAGTTGCGGGTGCGCGGAGTGCACGGTCTGCGGGTGGCCGACGCGTCGGTGATGCCCGCCATCGTCCGCGGCCACACCCACGCACCCGCGGTGATCATCGGCGAAAAGGCCGACGACCTGATCGCCGCCGGCGCCTAGGCAGGTGCCACTAGGCAGGTGCCACTAGGTAGACGTCAGTAGTGGTAGGTGTCGCTCGGTGCCGGAACGTGCACGGCGTGATCGTCGAACTCCGACAACTCGATCCCGTACGCGCGTGCCAGTTCGAGGATCTTGTTGGCGCGAGCCAGACGGGGAACGTCAGATCCGTTGCGGATCTCGCCCCCGTCGTTTTCGAACTCGGCGAGGAATTCCTGGGCCCAGGTGATCTCGTCCTGTGAGGGTGAGAGTCCCTCGTTGACCGTCCCACACTGATCAGGGGTCAGGCAGATCTTGCCGGTCATGCCGAACTCGGCAGAGACCGCCGTGGCCTCGCTGAGCTTCAGCGCGCTGGATCCCACGGTGGGGCCGTCGATGGCGCCGGGCAGGTGTGCGGCCTTGGCGGCGATGGTGAACCGCGATCGGGCATACGCCAGTGTGGTCGGGTGCTCCCCGAAGCCGGTGTCGCGCCGGAAGTCGCCGATACCGAAGGCCAATCGAAACGCGCCCTTGGTGGCGGCGATCTCGGTGATGCGCTCCAGTCCGCGTGCCGTCTCGACCAGGGCGACGATCTTCACTCCCGGCAGCAGCCGGGCGGTCTCGGTGACGTGGTCGACCGACTCCACCATGGCCAGCATCACCCCGCCCACCGACGTGCCTGCCAGCATCGCGAGGTCGACGGCCCAGAATTGGGAGCCGAAACCGTTGATCCGCACCCAGTCGCCGGTGCCGGCGTCGAGCCAGCGCTTGACGTTATCGCGCGCGGCGGCCTTGCCGCCCGGGGCGACCGCGTCCTCGATGTCGAGGACCACGATGTCGGCCTTGGAGCGGGCGGCCGGGGCAAACTTGTCGAACTGTGCGCCGTTGACCAGCAGCCAGCTGCGCGCCAGTACCGGGTCGATGCGGTAGCCGGGCTCGTGGGTCTCGGCTTCCGAACCGTTGACGGTGGATTGGTCGTACATTGCTGGCCCTGGTGCCTCTCGATGCTGAAACAGTGCGCCCCATCGTCCCATCTCCAGCAGGGAAGGCCAAACCGGGCGTGTGCTCAGTCGGCCGGCGCCGGGAGTCTGAGGCGCTGCGGAGGTGGGCCTGCCAGGTCGTAGGCTCTGGCAATGATCGAAGCCGGCCGTATCCTGTCGATCTGGCGCTATCCGGTCAAGTCGATGGCCGGTGAACGCCTGGACAGCGCCACGTTTTCGGACCTGGGACTTCACGCCGACCGCACCTGGGCGGTGCGCGACGTGGAACTCAACGCCACGACCAGCGCCAAGCGGCTACCCGGGCTGATGTTCTGCACGGCGCGCTACGCGCAACCGCCCGGGCCCGACGCCGGCCCAGGCCACGCCCCCGAGGTGATCATCGGGTTCCCCGACGGCCGGGAGTGCTCCAGTGCCGACCCCTCGATCCATCACGCACTGTCGGAGTACCTGGATCGCGACGTGGAACTGCGGCCGCTGCCCGCCATCGATGATCGCGACGACTACCGCGCGCCAGTAGCGACGAAGAATGATCTGCGCACGATCTTCGGGCTTGGCCCCGATGAGCCGCTGCCGGATCTGTCGATGTTCCCGGTGCGCAAACTCGCCGAGATCACCCGGTACACCACGCCGCTGGGCAGTTACGTCGACGCCTACCCGGTGCACCTTCTCACCGTGCAGTCACTGCAGGCGATGGCCACGCTGGCGCCGGGCTCGGACTTCGATGTGCGACGCTTCCGGCCCACGATCCTCATCGACTCACCCGCGCAGACCGATCAGCCCGAATTGGACTGGTGCGGCGGGGTTCTGCACGCCGCCGAGGCCGACTTCGCACCGCTGATTCCCACCATCCGGTGTGTCATGCCGACCCATCCGCAACCCGACCTGGACCGCGATCCCGCCGTCACCCGCACCATCGCCGCCCACGCCCGCCGGTGCCTGGGGGTGTACGGCACGGTGCTCAAGGGCGGCCGTGTCAGTGTGGGAGAGACTCTGCGGGTCGATCTGCCGAACCGTTCGGCGGTGGCGGCCACCGCGGGTTCGGCGGCCGCGACGGCCAAGCGGGTGCTGATGCGTGCCGTGTCGGTAGCGCTGCCCCGCGGCAAGCGCTGAGCATCGCCTATGCCCAGGCGATCTAGATATAGGGCGCAACGGCCTGCACTCGCGCCCGCCACCAGCTGACCCGGGCGGGGTCGGCGGCGAATCGCTCCAGCAGTGCCGGGTCCGGTCCCGGGGGCATCGGAGCGACCGGGAGGTGTCCGTCCACCGGGATCAGCGATCGGCCCGAGCTGACCAGATCACCGCTGAGCAGGGCCACGCCGCCCAGTTGATGGGCGAACCCGGGGTCGGGCAGCACCCCGGCCAAAGCCAACCCGCCGGCAGAGCCGATGGTGCTTTCCCGCGCGCTGCTCACCACACACGGCAGACCGCAGTGGTCCGCGAACCGCAGCGCGCGGCGCACCCCCCCGAGTGCGGATACGGTCAGCACGGCGATATCGGCGGCCTCGGCCAGGTTCATATCCAGCGGGTGATCGGATTCGCAGACCAGTCGGCCGACCGCGACGGGAACGTCCAATCGCTTTCTGGCGGAGACGGTTTCGACCAGTGTCGTACAGGGGTGTTCGATGAACTCCAGTCCCCGGGCGGCGCGCGCCAGCACCGGCGCCGCGGCCACGGCACCGTCTGTATCCCAGGCTCCGCCGGCATCACAGCGGATAGCACCATCGGGTCCGAGGGCGTCACGGACCGCTTCCAGTCGGGCGATGTCGTCGGCCAGCGAGCCTGCTCCCACCGTGACCGCCGCAGTTCGGCATCCGGAGGTGGTGACGATCCGATGGGCCCGGTCGGCTCCCACGGCCGGCACCGTCACCGCGACCGGCACCCGGCCGCGGACCGGGTCGGGCCAGCCGACGGTGCCGACCTCGATGGCGGCGGTCAGCCAGCGGGCGGCGCCGCGTTCATCGAGATGGCGCGGTGCGCTGAACTCCCCCCAGCCCTGCGGACCCTCAAGCAGCATGCCCTCGCAGACCTCCGGGCCATCGGTGAGCGGGATGGCGAACACTGGTGCCGCATCGAAGTCGATCCAGGTCTTCACTTCCGCCCCGACTAGGCCGTCGGGGACCAGTAGCCGAGCAACTCGGCGAAGGTGTCGAATGCCGCCGCGGAAGCGCCGTAGGTGGCTTCGAGGTGGATACTCAGCGGGTAGCCCAGGTCAGCGACATCGTCGATGATCCGCTTGTACAGATCGAGCATCAGCGCGCGCTTGCGCTCCGGCTCGCTGCCGGCCAGGGTCCGCACGAATTCCTGTTCGGCGGCCACCGCCGCGTTTCCGGAATCCTGGATCAGCCAATTCACCAGCCCCACAGTGCTTTCCATCTTCGGCACGAACCCGAAGGACAGCAGGATCTCCGGGCGGTGGTCGCTGGTCGCGGCGAAATCGCGGAGGAATCCGACGATCGCATCCGAGTACAGAAGTTGGGTCAGTGCATAGGTGGCGCCCTGATCGCATTTGAATCCGAACCGGCCGGTCTCCCCCTCGCGGGTGGGGATCAGCACCACGCCGCGGTTGGG
>JAIOQK010000266.1 GCA_021413425.1 Mycobacterium sp. | reverse complement strand
TGATGCGGCTCGAGGTCGAATGTGCCGAGCATGTAAAGGTTGTCGGGAGTGGTGTTCTCCCCGCCGAGGGCGGCGGCCTGTGCGGTGATGAGCGTGTTCGGAGAGTGCAGCAGATCGGGCGCCACGGTGCGGTGCAGGGTGGCGAGCTTCGCGATCGACCATCCCATCGCGTTGAGCTGCTCCGCCAGCAGTTCGTCGGTGATCGCCGCCGGAGGTCCCACCTCGCCGATGCGCGTGATCTCCAGTTGCGCAGGGATCTCGGTCCGGGGATCGGAGATGTAATTGCGCACCACGATCGACGTGGCATCCTCGGGGACCTGCACCCATTGAGCCCCGTCAAGCTCGGCTTCGGTGGGCTGCGCTGCGGCGAAGACGACAGTGAAACGCCCATCATCGAGTCGCAGATCGCTGTCGGAGAGGTAGTTGCTCATTCGGCGCGGGTTGAGGCCGGTGCCCGCCAGTACCTGTAATCCGAGATACGTCGAGGTGCCGCGGGTTCCGGTGACCCGGTAGGTGCGGTCACCGCTGATCATGGCCAGCGGGTAGGACCCGTGCGGGTTGGGGCCGCCCACGAACCGCAGCGGCGTGCACATCTGGACGAAGTGGGGGTGGTCCGGGTCGGTGTCGACCGACAGTTCGGTGCACAGCGCGGTGATCCGGTTGATCACACGCAGGCCTTCGAGCAGTTCCCTTTCGTCGCGGGCATCCTGGGTCACCATGTCGGTCATATCCGCCAGCATCGTGCGGACAAAGGCCCATGCCTCCAGCGATTTCTGGCCATACGCGGCGGTCACCGCGCGACTGTAACCCGTTGGTCTTGCGCCGGACCGTGCTTTCCGATCCCGGCCCACATGACTTTCAGTGAGCGGCCTTGCGTCCGTCCGCCGGACTGCAGGGCTGGCTGATCAGGGTCCAGTGGTTGCCTGATTCGTCTCGCCGGTAGGACAACTCGCGCAGGACGGCCAGCGTCATGGCCAACCCGCGGCCACGTTCGGCCATCGGGTCGGGCATCGCGACAGCGCTCAGGTCGATATCGGCCGCCGATCCGGTGTCGGTGAATTCGATGCGCACCTCATCGCGAAGAAGATGTAACTCCATCCGAAGTTCCACCGGACGCCCCTGCGCGGCGTGCTCGACGATGTTGGCCGCCACCTCACCGACGGCCGTGCAGACATTCATCCGGATGTCCTCTGGGATTGCGCCGTCACCGGACAGCGCCTTATCGAGGATGTCCTGTATCTCATCGAGCGTCGCAGGTCCGGTCTGCGTCTCGAACACGATGGTTTGAGGATCATGGTCGAAAGCTTCGTCCGCTGTTGGGCATGACTTCAGGAAATCGTCGAGCTTTGCCAGGTTGAGCACCGACTGCACCTGCCCGTTGGCCGCCGCGACGCGCAGATCACCGCCCCGCTGCCTCGCCGCCTTGAGGCCGAAGATCAGTGCCCCCAGGCCCGACGAGTCAAGATTGTCCACCCCTGACAGGTCGACCACCAGACGTGTGTTTCCCGACCCCACCAGGGTCTGCAGTTGCTCCCGTAGCCCAGGGGCCGCGGCCACATTGAGCCGGCCGGAAGGGCGCACCACCGTCACCCCGGATGGAGAAGACCGGGTCGGACTTTGGCCCATGCCTAGACCTCTCATTCGCTGTGACGTGTTGAGCGTATCGGTCCGGGCACCATTTAGTCCGGCTCCGGCGATAACCAGACTGACACGCAGTCCCTGCCAGGTGGTCGGTGTGCCGCAGACCCGCGAACCGCCATACTGGCGCAATGGTTCGAATGCGTCTGCCGGAATCGGCATGGGCGCGCAACCTGGGACTGTTCCTTCTTGTGACCCTCGGCTACCTGGCCGGGGCACTGCTGTCGCTGATGGCTTTCGGAGCCTCCGAGTTGGGTCCCGCCTTCTTCCCGCCCGCCGGCGTGACCGTGGCGGCGATGCTCCTCACTCGCCGTGCGAGGTGGCCCGCGGTGATCCTGGCCATCATCGTCGCCGAAAGTGCCGTCGACATCCGTGAAGGCTACGAATTGTCGGCGATCATCGGCTACGCGTTGGCCAACTCGGTCGAGCCCCTGGTCGGGGCTTCACTCGTGCTGGCCTTATGCAAGGGCGTACCGGATCTGCGCCGGCGGCGGGATCTGATCCTCTTTGTCGTCGGCGCCTGTCTGGCCGGTCCCGCCGTCGGTGGCCTTATCGGCGGGGCGAGTGTCGCCGTTCAGTTCAACGTCGGATGGCCCGGAGCGGCGCTGCGCTGGTTCGCCAGCGACGCTATCGGGGCACTTGTGGTGGGCGCGCCCATTCTTCTGTGGCGCAAGCAAAGCCACATACTGAGGGAGCGGCCCGTCGAGGCGTTCGCCACCCTGGGTACCACCGCGGCGCTCGCCTGGCTGGCGATTTGGACTGGACTCTCGCCATCGTTGTTGATCCTGCCGGTATTGGCATGGTCCGCGCTGCGCCTCGACGTCCAGGGCGCGGCACTGGCGGGTGCCGGCGCGGCTTTCGCGGCCAATCTGAGGGCGGCCTCGGGGCTCAGCCTCCTGGAGGGCGTGGCTTTGTCGTCGTCGGGACGGATCGTGTTGATTCAGGTGATCATCGCGGTCAACGTGATCCTGGCGATGCTGATCGCCCAGGAGGGCGCCGCCAGGCGCGAAGCGGCGCGGGAACGCGCTATCGCCCAACAGGACCGCCGACGCCTGCAGAACGTTGCGGAGGTACTGCACTTCGCGGCGCATCCCGAGGCCCCGGCCGAGGTGCCGGGGGTGGACTATCGAGCCCTGTACGAGCCGGCCGAAAGTGCCATCGGTCTCGGCGGTGACTGGTACTCGATCCTTCCCCTGAGAACGAACCAGATCTACCTTTCGGTCGGCGACGTCATGGGGCACGGACTGACAGCCGTTGAGGACATGGCGCAGTTGCGCAGTGCCGGTAACGCATACGCCCACCAGGGTCTGTCGCCCGCGCAACTGGTAACACAGCTGAATCACTTCGCGAGCAACGTCAGTCACGGTGAGTTCGCGACAACGATGGTCGCGCTGTTCGAACCGTCCAGTGGCCGACTGTCCTACAGTGCGGCGGGTCATCCGCCGGCCTTGTTGCGCCGCGCCGAAACCGCGGAGGTGATTCGGCTCGGCGATGCGGCCGGACCGGTTCTGGGACCTCTTGATGACGTCACGTACACCGAGGGCTTCGTACACGTCCATCCCGGCGATGTTCTCGTTCTGTATACCGACGGACTTGTGGAGGCAGCCGATCACGGGTTCGATGCGGGAATCGACCACCTCGAGCAGGTGATGGCATCGTGGACCCCGGACGCCCTGCTGGACCTTCAGGCTCTGGTCCGGGAGGTCGCTCCCCGGCCGCATTCGGACGACGTTTGTCTGCTCGTCGTACGGTTCACGGCGGCGCAGTAACCCACGACGCAGCGGGGCAGGCGTCGGCACTGTGCCTAGACTCCCGCTCATGTACAGCCCGACGTGGGACTCCGTATCGACCCATCCGCTGCCGCAGTGGTATGACGATGCCAAGCTCGGGATCTTTCTGCACTGGGGTCTGTATTCGGTGCCGGGCTGGGCGCCGCAGGTTCCCGATATTCAGGAACTGCTCAGGGACAAGGGTCCCGCGGAGATGCTGCGGGACAACCCGTATGCCGAGTGGTATCTCAACTCCAGTCGGCTGGAGGGCAGCCCCACCTGGCACCACCAGCGTGACACCTACGGCCCCGGCGCCACCTATGACGACTTCATCGCGACCTTCGATGACGGCACCGCGGATGCCGACATGGATTCCATCGCGCAGGTGTGCAGGGATGCCGGAGCCGGCTACGTGGTGCTCACCACCAAACACCACGACGGATTCTGCCTCTGGCCCAGCGCGTTGGAACATCCGCACAAGGGTCGCTACCACGCCCGCCGCGACATCGTCGGAGACCTGACTCGCGCCGTCACCGCGGCGGGGATGCGGATGGGTCTGTACTACTCGGGCGGCTACGACTGGCCGTACAACGATGCGCTGCTGCAGAACCCCGCCGACAGCTTCCTGGCTGTGCCGCACGGCGGAGATTACGTGGCCTACGCCACCGCGCATGTGCGTGAGCTGATCCAGCGCTACCAGCCCTCGGTGCTGTGGAATGACATCTGCTGGCCGGCCGGCGGTGACCTACCGGGTTTGTTCGCCGAGTACTACAACACCGTTCCCGACGGCGTGATCAACGACCGCTGGCTCGAGCCGCCGCAGCATCGGGGTACGGTCACCGACACGCTGGCCCGCCTGGGTGGCATTCTGGTGCAACGTTTCTGGTCGTTCATCCCAGAGAAGAGCAAGACGCTGACCTTTCCGGCGAACCACCACTACGACATCCGGACTCCGGAGTACGCCACGTTTGCAGCCATTGAGGCCAAGAAGTGGGAGTCCACCCGCGGGGTAGGGCACTCCTTCGGCGCCAATCGCAATGAACGCCCCGAGGACATCGTCACCGCCACCGAACTCGTGCGGTCTTTCGCCGACATCGTATCCAAGAACGGTAACCTGCTCATCGGCATCGGCCCCGACGAATACGGTCGCTTCCCCGCCGAACAACTCGTGCCGCTGCACGGACTCGGTGAGTGGCTGCGAGTCAACAGCGAAGCGATCGTCGGCACCCGGCCGTGGGCGATCGCCGACACCGTCACCACCGAAGCAACGCCGGTTCGCTTCACCGCCCGCGACGACGCCGTCTACGCGATCCTGCTCGACGTCACCGGGCGCGAGTTCGGCCTTCGCGGAGTCGACGCGACCGGCGTCAGCGAGGTGCGCCTGCTCGGCGTCGACGAACCGATCGACTGGCGGGTGGACGACGGCATGCTGGCAGTCCGGCTTCCCGAACGGCTCGCCGTCGCACCGGCGCACGTCCTGTCGCTCGGCAACGGTGCGCGACCGCTCACCGCCCGTTAACGGTGTTGCCGAGTCCGGATTTGCTCACATCCGTTGTGCCGAAACGGATCGTGACCGCGTTGTTGACGCCGGAGACGACGACCTGCTCAGCAGCCTCGATGGTGACGATGTTGGCCACACCGGAGACGTCCACCCGCCCGCAGCGGCCGCTAAGCGTGACGGCGTTGTCCACCCCGCTGACGTTGACGTCGTTGCCGACACACACGATGGTTCGTTCGTTTCCGGTACCGGCAACGCTCACCGCGCCACCGGGCGGCACAGGCTCCGCACCGGACCCCGCCGGGAGGGGAGACGGCGGCACCTGATCGACCTGCGCTATCGGCATACCGGCCACCGTCTTGTCGGCGGCGTCGGCGATCAGTGCACCACCGCTGATGACCAGGCCCACGATCAGCACGCCCAACAGCGCCCACCCCGCTCGGATCACCCGCCGCCCCAGGTGACCGGGAGTTGGACGAGGCCGGACGCCAACGCGTCGGTGTTGATCGTCAGCGCCGAGGCGTCGACGGCCAACCGCATATCCGGGAATCGCGGAATCATCTGTGCGAACACCGAAGTGAGTTCCATGCGGGCCAGCGGTGCCCCCAGGCAGTAACGGGCCCCGAACCCGAACGACAGATGCGGTGCGCCGAGTCGATCGAAGTCCACAACGTCGGGGTCGGGGAACGCCGAGGGGTCGTGGTTGGCCGAACCGGGGTCGAGCAGAACGAGATCCCCCTCACCGATCACCACGCCGGCAATGGAGATGTCCGCACGCGCCCAGCGCGGAATGCCGACACCGCCGACCAGAGATGCCCGCAGCATCTCCTCACAGGCCTTCGGTATCAGTGCGGGATCCTCCAGCAGCCTCTGCCACCGGGCGCGGTCGCTGAGCAGTTGCACCGACTGTGCCCAAATCTGGGTGACAGTGGTCTCGTATCCGGCGAACAGCAGGGCCATCGTCAGTACGGCGATCTCCACATCGTCGAGGTCGTCGTGAGCGCACAGCGCCGAGATCACGTCGTCACCGGGTTTGCGGCGCTTCTCGGTGACCAGGCCGACGCCGTAGTCCACCAGTGCCGCCATACCCGCGCCGGATTCGGCGATGTCGTCGGCGAAGGCGGCGGCGTCCACCCACACCCGGAACCTGTCGCGGTCGCCGTAGGGGACACCGAGCAACTCGCAGATCACCAGGACCGGAAGCGGGTGCGCCACGACGGCGTGCAGATCGGCGGGCTGACCGGTGTCCGCGAGCCGGTCGAGGCGTTCAGCGGTCAATGCCTGCACCCGGACCTGCAGTGTGCGCAGGCGGCGCGGGGAGAAAAGCGGCTGAAGCAGGTCGCGCATCCGCCGGTGCCCCTGCGGCTCGGACTCGAACTCACCGATCGGACCCCCGAACAACGCCGACGCCCGACTGCGCGGTGCGGTCTGTGGGCTGCGGTGCGATCGGCCGAGGCGCTCGTCGTCCATCAGCGACCGCACCTCGGCGTACCCGGTCACCAGCCACGCCTCGTCGCCTACCGGCGTCAGAACTTTGTGGATGGGGCCGGCGGCCTGTAGCGCCAGCAGTTCCGCACCGGCCCGCAGCGGATGCGGCTGGGCGAAGGGCAGGCGCGGCGTCATCCTTCGACTATGGCCGCCCGGGAAGCGTTTCGTCAGTGCATTTCGCCCCCCATTCGCCGACAGGCCGCGGTGTAACCTTTGCTGAGAGGTGAAAGGAGCCGGCGGGCGTGAAGCTGCTGTTGCCGCATCAGGTGGTCGAACACAAGGTCAGATCGGACTTCGACCGCGATATCCGGGCCAGGTTCTTCCGCGGCCTTGACTTCGCCGGCCCGCAGGGCGACCCGGGCTGGTTCGGGCCGGGCAGCGCGGTGTGGAAAGTGCACTCACACACCACGGCGCTGATCTTCGGGTTGCAGTGCGCGGCCTTCATGGAGCGGCTCGACCCCAGCATCTTCTGGATGGGAACCGATCACTCCCGGGTCGTCGAACGCGACGAGGACGGCAACCCCACCGGACGCTTCGACATCGAGGGCGCCCAGCTGCGCCTCGGACATTCGGTGGCGTTCTTCATCGGCACCGCCTACGGATCCACGGCGACCGCGGAGAGACTGGCGCAGACGGTGCGCGCCATGCACCACACCATTAAGGGCGTGCGGCCCGACGGGCTGCCCTACGACGCCGACGACCCGGATTGGCTGCGGTGGAACTACGCGACGGTGGTGTGGGGCATCGCCACCGCACACGAGATGTATCACCCGTTGGCGCTCAGCGATATCGACCGCTACTACGCCGAATTCGTCCGGGTCGGCCACGCACTCGGCGGAACGGACCTGCCGGCCACCAAAGCCGACACCCTGGAATGCCTGCGGTCCTATCTGCCGCGATTGGCGCTGACCCACGGCGCGGCGACGTCCACCGGGGCGGCCCTGATGGACAACCCCGATGCGCCGGCTGCGGTCAAGTTCTTCGACTGGGCCATCCGTGACGCCATGCCGGACTGGGCCGCCGAGATGGTGATGTACTCGCCCCCGCACCCGGTGGAACGCGCGGCGCGTCGGGCGGCGACATGGGCTGCGATCAACGGCCCCCAGGCGGCGATGGGCCCGTTGCGGGAGTTGCGGCAGGCACACCGCCGGGTGGCCGGGGGAACGCTGGTCGATCACACCGAGCCGGCCTATGTCCCGGGATCCGATCCCGTCCGCGACCGCGAGGCCGTCGAGCAGATGCAGTGAGTGTGATCCGGGCCACATAGGGGTCCTGGGATAAGGGAATTCTTAAATTCTCAAACACACGCATACGGGTGTGATTTAGGCCGCTTTTAACGCTGTCGCCACGAGACTTTTTCAGCCGCAGCGAATTTCACGGCGGGTCCTTGCTCGCCTAGCGTGACCAGCGAGCCCCTGCGGACCGCAACCAGGTTGTGTCCTGTGCGCCGCACCGGTCATCTGGGCACCGGCTGAGTCATTGACGCGCGATGGCATTCACGGCGGAATTTTTTGTCGGTCCGGGCCGTTAAAATAATGCAAAACCGGTTTCCGAGACTGTTGTTGTCTTGCATGTGTTCGTTGGTAGAGCCGGACCATTTTTTCACTGATATGCGGCCCGCTGCGTGTGTGCGCAGGCAGGGTCCGACGAAAGGCGAGGAAGATCATGGCGAAGACCACCGGAGCTGCTGCGGTCGCTGAGAAGCCGGCCGACGCGCTGTGGCTGGCCGCGTTGCCGACCCCGCGGATCACCGTCGCGCAGGACCGTCTGCCCGCACCGGTGCAGGCCGAGCCGACCGAGGGTGTGGTGTCCGGGTTGCCGGCCGCGGTGACGGATATGGCGCTCAGTCGAGACGGCCGACTGCTGGTGGCTGCGCACTATGGCGCCGACGCCGTGTCGGTCATCGACGCGAGCGATCTGACCGTGCGCGCCATCATCGACGGTGTCGCCGAGCCGCACACCCCGGCCGTGACCGATCGGGCCTATGTGAGCTCCGCAGGGATCGCCGAGGACGGCATCGTCGCCATCGACCTCACCACCGGTGTCGCCCTGGCGACCCGCGAGATCGACGGGAGCGTCCGCGGCCTGACCGCCAACTCCGCCGGCGACGTCGTGTTCGTCGCGCGCTGCGATGACGACGGCGCCGATATCGCCGCGGTCACTGTCGAGACCGGGGCACTGACCGCGATCCCGGTGTCGCGCACCCCCGGCGCGGCTCTTACCGCGGTGCGCCTGAGCGCGGACGGCGCGCGGCTCTACGCTGCGCTCGTCACCGACGACGGTGACTCCGTCGTGGTCCTCGACGTGCGGTCGCGGCGCGTGCTGCGCACGATCGGCGTCCCCGGGTCGATCGGCGATATCGCAGTTCACCGCGACGGTCGCCGGGTCTTCGCGACGGGCTGGGATGACAACCTCGGCGGTGTCCTCACGGTTGTCGATACCCGCACGGGTCGGGTGGTCGACACCATCGTGATCGGGACCGCGGTCACCCAGGTGACCCTGACCGCCATGCACGCCTACCTGCTGGCAGGTGAGGAGATCGCAGTGGTGAACGTCGCCACCGGAAACATCGTCGACAGCATCAGCGTCGGGCGTCCGGTGGCCTGCATGGCCGTCAATTCCGACGGCTCACGGCTCTACATCGCCGACTACGACGGCACCGTCGAGGCCCGGTCGACCGCCGGGGACTCCCGGTTGCGCGCGGCGTCCTGACTCCCAGGGCTCGCTGAGCCCTAACGGCTGGAGCAGTCCAGCGAGACCGAGATGGTCTGGCTGGTCACCACCGGCACCAGGAAGGTGCCGTCATCGCCCAGACCGGGGCCCACATAGGGCACCCACTGGGTGATGGTGTTCGGATTGCGCACACCGGTCACCACGCACTTCGACATCGGCCCGGTGCCGATCTTGTCGATGGTGACGGTGTAGCCCTGCCGCTGAAGATCGTTGATGGTGTCCTGAGCGGACTCCTCGGCCGACGCCGGGCCGGCGGGCCCGACCACCGTCGCCACGGCGGCCACCAGCGCAGCGAGTGCCATCAGAACCCGCATGGCCGCCTCCTGTCGTTGGTGTCCATTCGATCATCTAGCTGGTACATCGCCGCGGGCAGGTTCAGCGTTGCCGATCTCCGAAGCCGAGTTCACCGGCGGTCGGCAATGCCGACCGGGCCGGACCGCTGCGGGGATACGATTCCCGACGTGGATAGCACTATGCAGAAGCACCCGCTCACCGTCGGCGCGATCCTGCGATACGCGGTGAGCGTTCATGGCGACCGGACGGTCACCACC
>JAIOQK010000265.1 GCA_021413425.1 Mycobacterium sp. | reverse complement strand
CGCGGTCGTCAGCAGGACGGCCGGGTCCGAGTCGCTCAGCGCCACCTGCAGGCGTTCGGCATGTCCGGGCAGTTCCGGGGCGAACAGCGGCACCGCGATCGCGCCCGCCTTGAGCGTGGCGAAGAAGGCGGCGACGTAGTCCAGGCCTTGCGGCGCGAGGATTGCGACGCGATCGCCCGCCGAGACCGCCTGCTGGATGCGCGCACCGATCGCCCGCATCCGCACATCGAGTTGGGCCCAGGTGATCTCCACCGCGTCACCTGCCACCGGATCCTGCGATCGGGCGAAGTCGACGTAGCGGTAGGCCACCGTGGTGCCGACATTCGCCACATTGCGGTCGATCAGGGAGACCAATGTGGTCCCGGGTGGCAGCGCGATCTCACCGCGATCGTCCACACAGTCCTCGATCGCCAGCAGACCTTCGGGCGGCTGAAAAACCTCGGGGTGTCCCCGCGTCATGCCGGTGAGTGTAGGCACCGCCACCGGCGGCAAGGGAGGGCCGCTAGGGTGGGATCAGTGCCGAGCTGGATTGCCGATCTGGTGCGCCTCGACGCCCGTGGAGACACCTTCTGCACCTCGGTGGCGCTGGGCTCGGAGGGCCGGTTGTTCGGCGGCCTCATCGCCGCTCAGGCGCTGGCCGCGGCCGGCGCCACGGTCACGCGCGATCGTGTGCCGCAGTCGCTGCATGCCTACTTCATCAAGGGCGGCCGGGTTGGGGTCGACGTCGTCTACATCGTCGAGCCGACCCGCGACGGCCGCTCCTTCGACACCCGCCGGGTGACCGCGCTGCAGGACGGGGTGCCGATCTTCGAGATGCTGGCGTCCTTTCACGTCCCGGAGACCACCCTGGAATGGCAGCGGCCGGCCGCCCCCCGACTGCCCCTGGCCGAGGCCACCACCGTGGTCAGCCCGCCGGAGGGATGGGCCGACCACTTCGAGACCCGGGTGGCCGCCGGCGCGTCCACCGACTGGCCGCAGCAGCCGTTCTGGTTCCGTTCGCGTGGCGCGGTCGAGGACGATCCGCTGCTGCGCGCCTGCGCGTTGACCTTCGTCTCCGACCTGGGCATGGTGTCCACCGCCCGGCCGCCGGGGCACGAGGAGCCCGGCCCGGGCGGTGCGGCCAGCCTCGACCACGCGCTGTGGCTACACCGCCCCTGTGACCCCAACGACTGGCACTGCTACGACGCGATCGGCGTCAGCCACAGCGACGCCCGCGGTCTGGCCTTCGGCTCCATCCACGATCAGGACGGCCGGCTGGTGGCCAGCGTGGCCCAGGAGTCGCTGTGGCGGATTTGAGCGCGGCTCAGTAGCGCCGCGCGGTGGCGGATTTGAGCGCGGCTCAGTAGCGCCGCTGGATCGGCGGCGGCGTCCAGGTTCCGTCCAGCGCCTCCTGCCGGGGCACATACATCCGCAGGTAAGCACTGAACGGCGCATCCGGGACGGGCAGCCAGTTCGCCCCGGCGTCGCCCGGGTCGGTGCGGGAGAAGATGATGTCCACCGAACCGTCCGGCCGGCGCACCAGTTCAGCGGTCCGACGGCTGCTCACGCTATAGCGGTCCTGCGGGTTCGCCACCAGGGCGCCGTTCGCGTCATAAACGGTGATCGACCAGAACGCATCCGCCGGCGGCTCCTGACCGGGGGCGAAATGAAGCACATAGGAGTTCCTCCCGTGCAACGGCAGGAGGTCGGCGTCCAGGAGTCCGGCTGAATAGATGGCCTCCCGCGGGGTGTTCGCCCACGGGCCGACGTAGATCACTCCCGCCCGTAATGCATAGTCCGTGCCGTAGTCCCCGATCGACGGGTCGGGCGTGGCCCAGCCGTTGTTGCCGAATGCGGTGCTGAACTGGTTGAGGGCGGACAACACCGGCAGTAGTGCCGCCACCGTGCGGACCGCCAGATCGGCGGCGATGCGGGACAGCGGCCCGAGGTTCGCGTCGTCCACCCGCAGACCCGCGCCGACTCCGATCTGTGCCATCGCCGCCAGCTGGTCCGCGTCGCGCGCGGGCGGCGGGTTGAGTTCCATCGCCGCGCTGATCGCGTCGAGCGCGGCCAGGCCGGTCACCGGCGGCGTCGCGGCGGGCGGTGCGCCCGCAGAACCGATCGGCGTGAGTGCGTACTGATTCATCAGGGTAATGGCCTGCTGCTGGTCTGACTCGTCACCGGCCAGAGTACGTCCCAGCAACATCATGTTGCGGTAGGGAACGCTGATGATCTGCGCGTCCGCGATAGCGGTCTGCGGCCCGCCATCCCAGGTGATCGCAAACAGGCCAGCGGCGGAACCTGTTGTGCGAGTACCGATATAGCCGGCCACATTGGTGTACGGGTCGTTGAGCTGGAAGCTGTAGTACCGCTCGCCCATGTCGGGGACGGACAGCACCACCGGTCCATTGCCGAGGTCCAGGACGGCGCGCGAGTACAGGGTATCGGTGTTCGGTCGCCAGATCGGGACGATGTCGGGCTTGGCGAACGTGGTCAGCGAGGACAGCGTGTTTAGGCTGGGCACACCGGAGCGGAACCGTTCAAACTCCAGCAGTGGGTAGCCGTAGATGTAGGCCTGTCCGGCCAGGAGGTAGGACCGCAGGGGCCCGGGTGCGGGAACGGCCGGGGGTCCGGCTTTCAACGCCGTCGCCGTCGTGACGGTGCGCAGCGAGCTCCGCGCGGTTGCGGTCTTGGGCGCCCCGGTGCCGGACGTCCGTGTGGCGCTCACCGACGAGCGGGCCGGTCCGGCGCTCCCGGATGTGGTCTCACGTCCCTCCGTGGGCGCGGCGGACGCCACCCCGTGGTCACCCAGGAATGTCGCGGCACCCAGGGCCCCGGCGAGCAGTGCTGCGCGGCACCACGCTGCGGTGTTCACCGTGGTCATAGCCGTGGTCATAGCCGTTGTCATAGCCCGTCCATACGAGTGCCGGAATGGTGCAAGCCTATTCCCGGCGCGCGGCCCCCAGCAGTGAAATCACCATTGGGATTCCCGGAGTGTTTAGAGCGGCCCCCAATTGGGAATCAGTGGACATTCGGTCGCGCCTGCGGCCGGAAGTTGACCGGGACCGAAAGGCGCGCAGGCATGACCGTTGACTACGACGCCCCCCGTCGCGCACCGGTTGAGGCCGAGGATCAGTCCATCGAAGAGCTGGCGGGACATCGCAACGACGCCTCCACGGCGACGCTCGACATCGACGATGCCGACCCGGTCGATTCCTACGAGTTACCGGGTGCCGATCTGTCCGGTGAAGAACTGATGGTCCGGGTCGTCCCCAAACAGGCTGACGAGTTCACCTGCGCCAGTTGCTTCCTGGTACATCACCGCAGCCGTCTGGCCCGCGGTAACAACGGCCGGTCCATCTGCACCGAATGCGCCTGACCCGGTCGTGTCAGGCGATGATCCGCACCAGGTAGGGCGCCATGTCGGTGGTCCGCACCGGCGACATCTTGACGCCGGTGTCGGTGACCTCGAGCATCTGGTTGTTGCCCATGAACATCGTCACCGTCGTCGTCCCCTCGGGGCCGTAGAAGATCAGGTCGGCAGGCAGCGCCTGCTCGGGAGTGACCTTCTGACCCACCTGGTACATCGCGCCCGA
>JAIOQK010000264.1 GCA_021413425.1 Mycobacterium sp. | reverse complement strand
ATCGATCAACTCCGCGGCGACCGCCTGCCCTAGCTCGGCGGGCCGGCCCGGAGTCCCGATGCCGGACGCACGGATCACGTCCGATCCGTCCACTGCCGCTACGCAGGCGCGCAGCGACAGTTCCTCGAAGACGCGGCCGTCTTCATCGATGGACTCGACCACCTCGGCGATCGCGCCCACCGGTGCGGAACAGCCCGCCTCCAGGTCGGCCAGCAGGGCACGCTCGGCGGTGACCGCGACGCGGGTGTCGGAGTCATCCAACTGTCCCAACAGCGCCGCGAGCCCGGTATCGCCCGCGCGACATTCCACCGCGAGCGCCCCCTGACCCGGTGCCGGCAACATCTGCACCGGTTCGAGGGTCTCGGTGACATCGCTGAGGCGCCCCAGCCGGGCCAAGCCCGCCCGGGCCACCACGATGGCGTCGAGATCACCGCTGCTTACCCTGTTCAACCTGGTGTCTAGGTTGCCTCGCAGGGGCCGGATTTCCAAACCGAGACCCAATGCTCTAAGCTGCGCGGCCCGCCGCACCGAGGACGTACCGATCACCGAGCCGGCCGGCAACTCCCCGAGGACCAGGCCATCGCGGGCCACCAGGGCATCGCGGGGGTCCTCCCGGCGCGGGATCGCGGCGATGAGGAACCGCCCGTCGGCGGCGGTCGGCAAATCCTTGTAGGAGTGCACGGCCATGTCCACCCGGCCGTCGGCGATCGCCTCGCGCAGTGCCGCGGTGAACACCCCCACCCCAATCTCCGCGATCGGCTTACCGGAGCGATCGCCCTCGGTGGTGACGATCACCAGTTCAGCGGCGTGGCCCCGCTCGATGAGTTGATCCCGGATGGTGCCGGCCTGCGTGGTGGCCAGCAGACTGCCCCGGGTGCCGATCCGGATCACCGAATGGCCGCTGCCCGACAACCGTCCTACTCGATGCCGTCGTAATCGGAATCGATTGTCAGAAGCGGTATTTCGCCGCCCGCGACAGCGTCCACGGCGTGCGGATCCAATTCGAAGAGCTCGCGTAGCGCCTCGGCGTAGGCATCCCCACCCGGTCCACCGGCCAGTTGCTTGACCCGCACCGTGGGCGCGTGCAACAGCTTGTCGACGACGCGGCGTACCGTGCGCGCGACCTCGTCGCGCTGATCGGCACCGAGACCGGGCAGCCGATTCTCCAGGCGCAGCAGCTCCGCCTCGACCACGTCGGCGGCGCGCTGGCGCAGCGCGGTGACGGTCGGTGTGACCTCGGCCATCCGCTGGCCGGCCAGGTAGGCGGCAACCTCGTCGGCGACGATCAGGCGGGCCGCTTCGGCGTCCGCGGCCGCGGCGCGGGCCGACGGCTCGCGCTGCACGCGGTCCATGTCGACCACCGCCACACCGGGCAGGCCGGCCACCGCGGGGTCGATGTCGCGGGGCATGCCGAGATCGCACAGCACCAGCGGGGCGGCGAGTTCGTCGCGCGCCGAGGCGGCCAGCGCGTGGTGGACGTCGGCCAGCGAGACGACCGGACGCACCGCGCCGGTGCAGCTGATCACCAGGTCGGCCCCGGCCAGTGCGGCGGGCAGGTCAGCCAGTGTCGTCGCCTGGGCGCTGACGCCCTGCTCGGCGATACTCTGCGCCAGGCGCTGGGCCCGCGGCAGTGACCGGTTGACCACATGGACATGGCGCACCCCCGCGCGCACCAGGTGCGCGGCGGACAGGGCGCCCATCGAGCCGGCGCCGATCACCACGGCCTGACGGCCGCCGAGTCCGGACAGCCCGGCCCCGGCGCTGCCCGACGCCGCCAGCCCACTGCCCGAGCCCGCCAGCCGTCTGGCGGCGATATCGAGGGCAACCGACACCACGCTGGCGCCGGCAGCGTCGATCGAGGTCTCGGCATGTACCCGCTTACCCGCGGCCAGTGCGCGCTGGGCCAGGTCGTGCAGCACCCGCCCGACGGTCTGGTTGGCTTCGGCGGCGGCGTAGGCCCGGCGCACCTGGCCGAGTACCTGCTGCTCACCCACCACCGCGCTGTCGAGTCCGCTGGCCACGGCGAAGAGATGCTCGACGGCGGCCTCGCTGTAGCGGACGTAGGCATGCTTGGTCAGTTCGCCCATGGTCAGGCCGGAGTGCTCGGCGAGCACCCCGCCGATCGCCGACAGCCCGCCGTGGAAGGCGTCCACCACGGCGTAGACCTCGACCCGGTTGCAGGTCGACAGCAGCATGACCTCGGTCACCAGTGGCGACTGGAGCAGTCGCTGGACCAGCTTGACCTGGTCGGGCTCATCGGTCGCCAGCCGCTCGAGGACCGAAACGGGCGCGCTGCGGTGAGAAACCCCGAACAACAGGACGCTCACAGCACGATCACCTGGCCCGCTCCTTGCTTCGGGTGTGAACTGGGTTCATCACAAGCAACGCAGTTCATCAAGAGCAACGTTCAGCAACGCAAACTTACTCGCCACGGTAGGCCGTCCGCAGTGGGCCCACCAAATTCTTGCCGGAGCGTTCACCGGTTTGTGACGTCGGCCCGCAACCGCGGCTCGTCCAGATCCCAGTAGCTGTGCTCCCGGCCGTCAAGCAGGACGACGGGAAGCCGATCGCCGAACTCGGCCCGCAGCCCGGGGTCGCCCGCCGCGGCGGCGGCGTCGACGTCGACGTAGGACAACTCGAAGTGCAATTCGGCGGCCAGTTCGCCGAGCCTGCTGTAGACCCGCCGGCACAGGCCGCAACCGTCCCGGGTGAGCAGTTCGACGTGCGGCCGGGCACCGGGAGAGGCACCGGGTTCACCGGGGGGACGGCTCATCACGGTCAGTCTGCCACTCGACCGATAGGCTGAGCGCCATGGTGTCCAGGGAGGACGAGCACCAGCAACGCGCCGGTGACGCCAGCGCGCAGCGGGCGGTCGAGGGGCTGGGCGGGGACTCCGGGCGCACGGCCGCCGCGCGAGCGGACCTGACCGCCGCGGCGTTCTTCGATGTCGACAACACCCTCGTCCAGGGCTCATCGCTGGTGCATTTCGGGCGCGGTCTGGCGGCACGCAAGTACTTCCAGTACTCCGACGTGTGGAAGTTCATGTATGCCCAGGCAAAGTTCCAGCTGACCGGCCGGGAGAACAGCCACGATGTCGCCGAGGGCCGGCGCAAGGCACTGGCCTTCATCGAGGGCCGCTCGGCCACCGAACTGACCGCGCTCTGCGAACAGATCTACGACGAGATCATCGCCGCCAAGATCTGGCCGGGCACCCGCGAACTGGCCCAGGCGCACCTCGACGCAGGCCAGCAGGTGTGGCTGGTCACCGCCACTCCCTACGACCTGGCCGAGATCATTGCCCGCCGGCTGGGCCTGACCGGGGCGCTGGGCACCGTCGCGGAGTCGGTGGACGGGGTGTTCACCGGTCAGCTGGTGGGCGACATCCTGCACGGCCTGGGCAAGGCGCACGCGGTGCGGTCGCTGGCCATCCGCGAGGGCCTGAACCTCAAACGGTGCACGGCCTACTCCGACAGCATCAACGACGCGCCGATGCTGTCGCTGGTGGGGACCGCCGTCGCGATCAATCCCGACTCCGAACTTCGGGATCTGGCCCGCGAACGGGGTTGGGAGATCCGCGATTTCCGCACTGCCCGAAAGGCCGCCAAGATCGGGGTGCCCTCCGCGCTCGCCCTGGGCGCGGTCGGCGGGGCTCTGGCGGCCGCGGCGTCTCGCCGCCACGATCAGGGCTAGGGCGATAAGCTGCCGCAATGTCCTTCGGAAGCGACATCGTCGGGACCCATTACCGCTACCCGGACCACTACCTCGTGGGCCGGGAGAAGATCCGCGAGTACGCCCGGGCGGTGCGCTCCGAGGACCCGCTGCACTTCAGTATCGAGGCGGCCCAGGCAGCGGGTTACCCGAACGTCGTTGCGCCGCTGACGTTCATCGCAATTCCGGGCCGCCAGGTGCAGCTCGACATGTTCCGCAACTTCGACGTCGGCATCAATATCGCCCGGGTCATCCACCGCGATCAGAAGATCACCTACCACCGGCCGATCTGCGCGGGCGACAAGCTCTACTTCGATTCCTGGCTGGACTCGGTGGTCGAATCGCACGGCACGGTGATCAGTGAGTTGCGCACCATCGTCTCCGACGAGAACGGCGATCCGGTGATGACCTCGGTGGTGACCATGATCGGCGAAGCGGACCCCGATGAGGACAACGCCGCCGTGGCCGCGATCGCCGCGAAAGCGCTGCAGCAGCAGAGGCGCTAGTCCCAGAAGACGTTGCGGCGCTGACTGAGCATCGTGAACA
>JAIOQK010000263.1 GCA_021413425.1 Mycobacterium sp. | reverse complement strand
GTGCCCGGTGTGCCGGTCCGGCTGGCCGGCGACGGACTGTGCATGGCGCTCGGCGAGCACTGGCGCGGTGCCGGGCAGGGCGCGGCCTTCATGCTCGGCATGGTGATTTCCACCGGCATCGGCGGCGGTCTGGTGCTCGATGGGCTGCCGTACGGCGGGCGCACCGGCAACGCCGGTCACGTCGGTCACGTCGTCGTCGACCCGGACGGCCCGCGCTGTGCGTGCGGCGGGCGCGGCTGCGTGGAGGCCATCGCCAGCGGGCCGCACCTGGTGGCCTGGGCCCGCGAACAGGGCTGGGACGGCGCCGACGCCAAGGCGTTGGCCGATGCCGCCGCCGGCGGGCACCCGATAGCCGTGGGTGCCTTCGAGCGCGGCGGGCGGGCCGTCGCGGCGATGATCGCCTCCGTCGCGGCGGTGTGCGACCTCGACCTGGTGGTGATCGGCGGGGGAGTGGCCAACGCCGGGCCGGTGCTGTTCGACCCCCTGCGCGAGGCACTGCGCGACCACCTCGGGCTGGACTTCATCGCCGACCTGCGGGTGCTGCCCGCCACACTGGGCGGCGACGCCGGCCTGGTCGGTGCCGCCGCGCTGCTCCGCGACACCGCCCCCTAGCGCGCACAGAGGGGCGCGGGCGGGATTTGGGCTGATGAGGCCCGCGCGGTAGTCTGAGCCGGTTCCACCGAAGACCGTCGGTCACCGAGTCACGACTCGGGCGAAGGTCCGGAGAAATCCGGCGGCCCACGCAGGAGGACGAGGTTCGCACCTTCGCTATGCGCGCGCCCCGACCGTCTGCGTCGGGGCGTTTGTCGTACTAGAGGAGGCACTGCATGGCAAAGGCTGAAAAAGTCGACGCCGTCGCCGAGATCGCCGAGGCATTCAAGTCCTCGTCGTCCACCGTGATCACCGAGTACCGCGGCCTCACCGTGGCCAACCTGGCCGAGCTGCGTCGCTCGCTGAGCGGCAAGGCGACCTACACCGTCGCCAAGAACACCCTCATCAAGAGGGCCGCTCAGGCCGCCGGCATCGAGGGCCTCGACGAGCTGTTCGCCGGACCTACCGCCATCGCGTTCGTCGAGGGCGAGACCGTCGACGTCGCCAAGGTGCTGAAGAAGTTCGCCAAGGACAACAAGGCGCTCGTCATCAAGGGCGGCTACATGGACGGGCACCCGCTGTCCGTCAGCGAGGTCGAGAAGATCGCCGACCTGGAATCCCGCGAGGTCCTGCTGGCCAAGCTGGCCGGAGCGATGAAGGGCAACATGGCCAAGGCCGCCGGCCTGTTCAACGCGCCCGCATCCCAGGTGGCCCGGTTGGCCGCCGCCCTGCAACAGAAGAAGTCCGGCGACCAAGCCGCATAAACCAAAGCCGCATAAAACCTCACCAAACTAAGGAAGGACCACCATGGCAAAGATGAGCACCGACGAACTGCTGGATGCGTTCAAGGAAATGACCCTGCTCGAGCTCTCCGAGTTCGTGAAGAAGTTCGAAGACGTCTTCGAGGTCACCGCGGCTGCACCGGTCGCCGTTGCCGCGGCCGCCCCCGGTGGCGGCGGCGGTGGCGGCGAGGCCGCCGAGGAGCAGGACGAGTTCGACGTCATCCTCGAGAGCGCCGGCGACAAGAAGATCGGCGTGATCAAGGTCGTCCGCGAGATCGTCTCCGGTCTGGGCCTCAAGGAGGCCAAGGACCTCGTCGACGCGGCCCCCAAGCCGGTTCTGGAGAAGGCCAAGAAGGAAGCCGCCGACGACGCCAAGGCCAAGCTCGAGGCCGCCGGCGCGACGGTCACCGTCAAGTAGCCATCCCGCACGAGCAAATCCCCCGCATCCGGTGCCCGGAGCGGGGGATTTCTCGTATCGGCAACCCGGCTCCGATAATCCCTAATACCGCTGGAAATCGTGCGCTACAGTGAGCCGAACCACAGGTGAGACTCCTCGTGGATGTCATCGTGTGCGGAAGGAATCGCGTGGGTACTTCTATCCAGGTTGAGGGACTGACCAAGTCGTTCGGATCGCAGCGGATCTGGGAAGACGTCACCCTCGACATCCCCGCCGGCGAGGTGAGCGTTCTGCTGGGCCCGTCGGGTACCGGCAAGTCGGTATTCCTGAAGTCACTGATCGGCCTGCTGCGCCCCGAGCGCGGCAAGATCCTGGTCGACGGCACCAACATCATCGAGTGCTCCGCCAAGGAGCTCTACGAGATCCGGACATTGTTCGGCGTCATGTTCCAGGACGGCGCGCTGTTCGGCTCGATGAACATCTTCGACAACACCGCCTTCCCGCTGCGCGAGCACACCAAGAAGTCCGAGAGCGACATCCGCAAGATCGTCATGGAGAAGCTCGAGATGGTCGGCCTCGTGGGTGACGAGAGCAAGTTCCCGGGCGAGATCTCCGGCGGTATGAAGAAGCGCGCCGGGCTGGCCCGCTCGCTGGTGCTCGACCCGCAGATCATCCTCTGCGACGAGCCCGACTCCGGCCTCGACCCGGTGCGCACCGCTTATCTGAGCCAGTTGCTCATCGACATCAACGCCCAGATCGACGCCACGATCCTGATCGTGACGCACAACATCAACATCGCCCGCACCGTGCCGGACAACATGGGCATGCTGTTCCGCAAGCACCTGGTGATGTTCGGCCCGCGCGAGGTGCTGCTCACCAGCGAGGAGCCGGTGGTCAAGCAGTTCCTCAACGGTCGCCGCATCGGCCCGATCGGCATGTCCGAGGAGAAGGACGAGTCGACGATGGCCGAGGAGCAGGCCATGCTCGACAAGGGCCAGACCGACGGCGCCGGCGATGACCTCGAAGGCGTGCCGCCGCAACTGGTGGCCACCCCGGGCATGCCTGAGCGCAAGGCCGTCGGCCGCCGCCAGGCCCGGGTGCGCGAGATCCTGCACACCCTGCCGCCCAAGGCGCAGGAGGCGATCCTCGACGACCTCGAGGGCGCCCACAAGCTGCCCAGCCACACCTTCGCCGGGGAGACGTCGCCGCGCAATTACGGCGACTAGGACCGGCGGCTGACACCGTCCGCCTCCAGCGGATGTAGCTGACGAATTCATGACGCGGATACCCGGTATCCGCTGATTCGTACCTACCTGAGCAAACTTCAGGCTAGCGTTTGCACGGTCATCAACATGGAGGCTTTAATGCGCGAACGACGGGCTGTTCTGGGTACGGGTGCTGTTCTGGTCGGCATGGGGACGGCGTTGCTGTCCGGTACCGCCGTGGCGGCCGCCGACTCCGGCGAGGACACCGGTCAGCCGACCGACGCCTCAGCCGCCCCGGCCGCGCAGGCATCATCATCTGCGCCTACCCGTCGATCTGCCGCCAACCGGACCAAGACCCCCGCCCCGGCCACCTCCGCCGACGAGGCCCAGGCGGATCGCGCCACCGGGGTCGCCGGTTCCGATCGGGTGCGTGTCCGGTCGCCGAAGAACATCGCGCCGGCCCCGAGTGCGGCCACCGCGCCCGCGCCGAAGGTGACGGTCCCCGCCGCCGCCGTCAGCGAACCCGCCCCGCTCGCGCAGACCGTCACCGCGGCACCCGCGGCCACCGCGACCGCCGCCGCGCCCAGTGCCCCCACGCCCGCGTCGGCGGCCACCCTGGTGATCAAGGCTCTCGCGGCGCTGGGCCGCGGACCCGTGGCGCCCGGAGAGGTCGCGGCCCCGGCGGCGACCGTGGTGACCGCCCAGCGCCAGAGCGCGCAGTCCGCTGCCGCCACCGGCACTGAGGACACCGTCGCCGCCGCCCCGCCGGACCCCGAGGTGTTCGCCCCCGAGGTGTTCGCCCTGAGCGCCGTCGATCCCGCGCTGCCCGGCTACACCAACGGCGTCACCGGCGTCCAGCTCGGGAACTCCCGTCTGGAGATCCCGGGTGCCTTCATCGGCAACACCGTCGACGCCGACTGGTACTTCCCGACCCAGGCCGACGGCACCATCGACGCCCAGGGCGTCATCTGGTTCCAGCACGGCTTCGGCGCCAGCAACACCTTCTACTCGGCGCTGGTCACCGACCTGGCCCGGCGCACCAACAGCATCGTGGTCGCCCCGACGCTGACCTCGATCCCGTTCACCCTCTCCGGCGGATGCCTCACCTGTGCGGCCACCGAGGAGGCCGCCGCGGCGGCGTTCCTCGACCCCACCCGCTCCGCCCTGGTCGAGAGTGCACTGGCCGCCGGTTACACCGGTGACGTCAGCGAACTGCTCGGCAATTTCGCCCTCGCCGGGCATTCCGCCGGCGGCGGGTTCTCGATCGCGGTGGCCTCGGACTACATCAGTGCGGGCTCCGACATCCAGGACGGGAACCTCGTCGGCGTGGTCATGTACGACGGCGTCTCCAACGACGCCTTCGGCACCGGATTCGCCGAGCAGATCGCCGTACTCGCGGCCGCCGACAAGCCGACCTATCAGATCGCCGCACCCGCGCAGGCGTGGAACGCCTTCGGCGTGACCACCAACACCCTGGCCGCACTGCGGCCCGGCGAGTTCACCGGCGTGGTGCTCACCGGCGGCTCGCACGTCGACTCGATGATCGGGTCCAACCTGCTCTTCAACTTCATCCTGCAGGCCGTCACCCAGGAGGTGCCCGCGGGTAACACCGCCGCCACCTACACCCTCGGCACCGGCTGGATCAACGACATGTACGCCGGCGACACCCCGCAGGATGCGCAGTACGGCTTCTACGCGGGCGCCAACGAGGCCATCATGATGGGCCCGACGTCGGCGGTCGGCCTGCCCAGTATCGCCGCCAACGACATGAGCTTCGGCGACCGCCTGCTGACCTCGGTGCTCGGCATGTTCGGTATCACCCTGCCGCCGCCGGTGACCGTGGTCCCCAACGGCGTCACCGGTGTGGTCGTCCCGCCGCTGAGCAACGGCGTCACCGGAGTCCGCACGGCCAGCGCCATTCTCGATATCCCGTGCGGCGACAACGGTTACCCCGCACCGGCGAGCTGGTACTTCCCGACCCAGGCCGACGGCACCGTCGATGCCAACGGTGTGATCTGGCTGCAGCACGGCTTCCTGGGCTTCAACGAGTGGTACTCCGACATGGCCATCGCGCTGGCGCAGGAGACCAACAGCATCGTGGTGGCGCCGTCCATCTTCTGGTTCGACAACCCGATCTGCCCGGGCTGCTACCTGGGCAGCCCGGCCATCCGGGTGGCCGCCGCCGAGATGTTCCAGGGCGACCGCACCGAGCTCAACGTCAGCGCCAACGCGGCCGGCCTGCAGGGCCCGCTGCCGGAGAAGTTCATCCTCACCGGGCACTCCGCGGGCGGCAACTTCGCCACCTCGGTGGCCGCGCTGCTCGTGGGCACCCCGCAGGAGGACAACCTGCTCGGCGTGGTGATGTTCGACGGGGTCTCCCGGCCGCCGACCTTCACCAACCAGCTGGCCGTCCTGGACGCCGCGGAGAAGCCTGACTACCAGATCTCCGCGCCGCCGCAGCGCTGGAACGCCTGGGACATCGCCACCGAGAGCATGGTGGCGGCCTACCCGGACCGGTTCAACGGTCTGCAGATCATCAACGGCAGCCACAGTGACGTCATCGAAGGCGACACCCTCTTCGCCGACCTCGCCGAGATCCTCAGCGACATCATCGTGCGGCCGTCGCCCCCGGGCGGCAAGGATGCGGTGCGCACCCTGGCGACCGGCTGGGTCAATGACATCTACGCCGGCAACACGACGTATGCCACCAACCCGTTCCAACCGCTCTACGGCATCTACGGCCCCGACGGCGAGGGCCCGCAGAGCCCGCAGATCCCCAACCGCGATATCGCGATGGGCGAGGCCGACGCGGCCACCCTGCCCGCCCCGCCGCCGGTGGACCTCAACCAATACGCCGGCACGTGGTACGAACAGGGCAGTGTCCGAATGTTCTTCTCGATCGGACTGGTGAACACCACCGCCACCTACACCCCGCTGCCCGACGGCACGGTCAAGGTGGAGAACTTCGGCCAGTACTTCGGGCCCAACGGCCCGGCGGTGACCATCGAGGGGTTGGCGGTTCCGGTCAACGCCTTCAACACCCGGCTCAACGTCGGCTTCGGCGGGCTCTTCGGCCCCGCCCAGCCCAGCACGGACGAGCCGGGCAACTACTGGATCCTGGACTACGCCCCCGATTACAGCTGGGCGATCGTCGGCGACCCGAACGGCACCAGCGGTTACATCCTGACCCGCGACCAGTTCATCCCCCAAGACGAGTACAACGCCTTGGTGGAGCGGGCCTACCAGCTGGGCGTGAACCGACCGATCATTCCCACCCGTCAGTTCCCGGACGCCTTCCCCACCGCGGCGCTGCCGGGGCCGGCCACTCTGCCGGCCACCGTTCGGGTCTAAAAGGAGCCGCAGCAATGAGTAAACGTCGGGTCTTGTTCGGCACGGGGGCGGTTCTCGTCGGGGTGGGCTCAGCCCTGATCGCCGGCACCGCAGTCGCTGCCGCCGACACAGGCGAAGCCGGCGACAACACCGAAGCCGCCAGTGGAAGCACCTCCGCGGGCACGGCGGCTGGTCCGACGTCCGCGGACACCGGCACCCGGCAGCGTCGTGCGACCACCCGTCCGAAGGCTGTCACCAGCGCGTCGCCGGCCGCGGTCACCGATAGCGCACCCACCGCCGAGCAGGCGGCCCCGATGAACGGACGCGGTCCGGTGCGCACGAGCACCGAACGCGCCGGGCGGGCGGCGACGAACGTCTCGCCGACTCTCCCCGCCGCCGGAGTGCTGGAGGCCACCGG
>JAIOQK010000262.1 GCA_021413425.1 Mycobacterium sp. | reverse complement strand
CGGGCCCGGAACCGGTAGGCGGTCCCGGTGAGCGCACCGACCGGGCAGATCTGCACGGTGTTACCGCTGAAGTAGGAGTCGAACGGCTCGCCGGCGGCGATGCCGACCTGCTGCAGGGCGCCGCGTTCGAGCAGTTCGATGAACGGGTCGCCGGCGATCTGGTTGGAGAACCGGGTGCAGCGGGCGCACAGCACGCAGCGTTCGCGGTCGAGCAGCACCTGGGCCGAGAGGTTGATCGGTTTCGGGAAGGTGCGCTTGACGTCGGTGAAGCGGGTCTCGGCGCGACCGTTGGACATGGCCTGGTTCTGCAGCGGGCATTCCCCGCCCTTGTCGCAGACCGGGCAGTCCAGTGGGTGATTGATCAGCAGCAGTTCCATCACACCCTGCTGGGCGTTGTCTGCCGACTCCGAGGTGTGCTGGGTGCGCACCACCATGCCGTCGGTGACGGCGATGGTGCAGCTGGCCATCGGCTTGCGCTGGCCCTCGATCTCCACCAGGCACTGGCGGCAGGCGCCCACGGGCTCGAGCAGGGGATGGTCGCAGAACCGGGGAATCTGCACGCCGATCAGCTCGGCGGCGCGAATCACCAAGGTGCCCTTGGGAACCGACAGCGTGGTGTCGTCGATGGTGACGGTCACCAGCTCGGTGCTGGTGCCGGTCTCGGGTGCCTGTGTCACGCGCCGACCCCCCTCTCGGCGAGCAGACGCAAACTCGCACGTCTCGGGCGGCATGCGTGCGACTTTGTGTCTGCTCGCGGGGGGAGGGGAACGGGGAGCGTCATGCGCCGACCCCCTTGGGGGCGTCGAGCATGGAGGCGTACGGGTCGAACGGGCAGAGTGCGCCGAGGTGTGCCTCGTACTCGGCGCGGAAGTACTGCAGCGAGGAGATGACCGGCGAGGCCGCACCGTCGCCGAGGGCGCAGAACGATTTGCCGTTGATGGTGTCGGAGATGTCGAACAGCTTGCCGAGATCCTCCTCGGTTCCGTGTCCGGTCTCCAGCCGCTCGTAGATCTGCGCCAACCAGTAGGTGCCCTCCCGGCACGGGGTGCACTTGCCGCACGACTCGTGGGCGTAGAACTGCGTCCAGCGCCGCACCGCGCGCACCACGCAGGTGGTCTCGTCGAAGATCTGCAGCGCCTTGGTGCCGAGCATCGAACCCACCGATGCCATGCCCTCGTAATCCAGTGGCACGTCGAGGTGTTCGGCGGTCAGCAGGGGTGTCGACGACCCGCCCGGTGTCCAGAACTTCAGTTCGTGGCCGGCCCGCACCCCGCCGGCGTACTCCAGCAGCTCGCGCAGCGTGATGCCCAGTGGCGCCTCGTACTGCCCGGGGATGGTGACGTGGCCGGACAGCGAATACAGCGTGAAGCCGGGGGACTTCTCCGATCCCATCGACTTGAACCAGTCGACACCGTTGGCCAGGATCGGCGGCACGCTGGCGATGGACTCGACGTTGTTGACCACCGTCGGGCAGGCGTAGAGGCCGGCGACGGCGGGGAACGGCGGGCGCAGTCGCGGCTGGCCGCGGCGGCCCTCCAGGGAATCCAGCAGGGCGGTCTCCTCACCGCAGATGTAGGCCCCGGCGCCGGCGTGGATCACCAGGTCGAGGTCGTAGCCCGAGCCGAGGATGTCGGTGCCGAGGTAGCCGGCGTCGTAGGCCTCGGCGACGGCGGTCTGCAGACGGCGCAGCACCGGCAGGATCTCGCCGCGCAGATAGATGAAGGCATGGCGGGCGCCGATCGCGTAGGCGGCGATGACCGCGCCCTCGATCAGAAAGTGCGGGGTGGTGAGCATCAGCGGGGTGTCTTTGCAGGTGCCCGGTTCGGACTCGTCGGCGTTGATCACCAGGTAGCGCGGTTTGGCCGAATTGCGGTCGATGAACGACCACTTGGTGCCGGTGGGGAACCCCGCCCCGCCGCGGCCGCGCAGCCCGGACTCCTTGACCTGGTTGATCACGTCGTCCTGTGACATTTCCAGTGCGCGGCGCAGACCCTCATAGCCCGAGTGGCGCAGGTAGGTCTCCAGCGTCCACGGGGTCGGCTCATCCCAGAACCGGCTGAGCACCGGTGTCAGTGGGGTGCTCATGATCGTTCCCCCGGTGCGTGCATGCCGCGTTCGTGGGCGATGCGCAGGCCGGCCAGCGTGGGAGTCCCCGGGCCTGAGCCGTCGTGGGCGGGCACACCGAGTCCGGCCAGTGCGCGCGCGGTCTCGCGGAACCTGCACAGCGGTGCGCCGCGGGTGGGGGTGACGGTCTGCCCGTCGCGCAGGGCGGTGACCAGTTCCCGTGCGCTGGAGGGGGTCTGGTTGTCGAAGAACTCCCAGTTGACCATCACCACCGGCGCGTAATCGCAGGCGGCGTTGCACTCGACGTGCTCGAGGGTGATGGCGCCGTCGGCGGTGGTCTGCCCGGCGTGCACGCCGAGTTCGCCCTCGAGTGCCTCCAGGATCGCGTCGCCGCCCATCACTGCGCACAGTGTGTTGGTACACACCCCGACGAGGTAGTCGCCGGTGGGTTCGCGCCGGTACATCGAGTAGAACGTCGCCACCGCCGTCACCTCGGCGTCGGTGAGGTCCAGTTGGCGCGCGCAGAAGGCGATTCCGGCCCCGGTGAGGTAGCCGTCCTGGGCCTGCACGAGGTGCAGCAGTGGCAGCAGAGCCGAACGGGCCTGCGGGTAGCGGGCGATGATGCCCGCGGCGTCGGCGGCGAGTTGCTCGACGACTTCGGGCGGGTAGGAATCCGGCCCACCGATCGGAGGGCCGGGTTCGTCGGGCCGGGGGCCCAGGGTGAGGTCGACGCTCATC
>JAIOQK010000261.1 GCA_021413425.1 Mycobacterium sp. | reverse complement strand
TTGTGCGCGAGGTGTTCGCGGATAACGGCCATGTCGAGGTTGGTGCCGTCGCGGCCGCCGAACTTCGACGGCAGCCCGTAGCGCAGCCAGCCGGCCGCATCGGCCCGGCGGCGCATCTCGTCGAGCAGGTCCTCCCACTCGCGGCGCGGCACACCACCGTTGTCGAGGTCGGTGCGCGCGAACTCACGCCGACGGTCGAAGTACTGCATGTTCTCGGCTTCCAGAGGCTTGATCTCCGCCTCGATGAACGCGTCCATCTCGGCCAGCAGTGGCGGAAGATGTTCGGGCAGTGTGAAATCCATTTAGTTCTCCTTCGAGTCGGTGCCGTAGAGGGTCTTGCGCCAGATGGTCGACAGCGTGGCGATGGCCGCCTCGTCGGAGACGCCGCCGGACAGGCAGACGCTGGTGAAGCGTTCGAACAGCAGGGCGATGGCGAGCGCGGTGTGCTCGGTGTCGATGTCGCCTGCGTGGCCCTGCTGCTGGGCGCGGCGCACCGAGGCCCGGACGATGTCCATGCCGAATTGGCGGAACCGGTTCTGCACCGCGGCGAACTTCGGATCTGTGGCGGCGAGCTGGTCGACGGCGAGCATGATGCCGATGTTCGGTTTGAACATGTCCCAGTAGAGGCTCACCGCGGCGACGAAGAAGTCACTGTCATCGGGGATGGGCGGAAGATCGACCACCTGGTTCAGGAAGGACCCGGCCAGCGCGGCGAGCAGGTCCTCCTTGTCGGCGAAGTAGCGGTAGAACGACGCGGGTGACTTCCCGGCCGCCGAGGTGATGTCGGCCAGCGTGGTTCCGTGGAAACCGCGCTGCGCGAAGAGCGTGCAGGCGGCCTCCTCGATCGCCAGCCTGGTCTGGCGGCCCTTGGAGGACAGCAGGTGCACGTTGTCGACGGTCACTTCTCACCGCAACCGGTCGCCGGCGCGTAGCAGCGCACTGGGCAGATCATGGCCGACCACCGCGCGGGCCACCCGGGCGGCCTCGATGGCGGCGCCGAGGTCGACATCGACGCCGATTCCGCTGTCGCGCAACAGATACACCAGATCTTCGGTGGCGATGTTGCCGCTGGCGCCGGGGGCGAACGGGCACCCGCCCAGGCCGCCGACGCTAGAGTCCAGCCGGCTCACCCCGGCGCTGACGGCGGCCCATGCGCTGGCCAGCCCGGCACCGCGGGTGTTGTGGAAGTGGGCTCCCAGTGGCCGCGCGCCGACGTGCGGACGCACCAGGTTGACGAGTTCGGTGACCCGGCCCGGGGTGGCGGTGCCGATGGTGTCGGCGATGGCGATCCGGTCGGCATCGTGGGCACAGGCGGCGTCGACGACGTCGAGCACCCGCTGTGGGGGGGTGGGGCCGTCGAACGGGCAGTCCCAGGCGGTGGAGATGATCACCTCGACGCTCACCCCGGCGTCGTGGGCGATGGCGACGATGTCGGCGATCTGCGCGCTGGCCTCGGCACTGCTGCGGCCGACGTTGGCGCGGCTGTGTCCGTCGGCGGCGGAGACCACGTACTCGACCGACCGGAACCCGGCCGCGATGGCGCGGTGCACGCCGTTCGGGCTGGCGACCAGTGCGGAGAACTCGATGTCGGGGTAGTCGTGCAGCGCGGCGGCCACCTCCGGTGCGTCGGCCAGGGCGGGCACCTTCGACGGGGAGACGAAAGCGGTGGCCTCCACCTCGCGCACACCGGTGGCGGCAATGGCGGCCAGCAGTTCGAGCTTGGCGGACAACGGAATCGGCGTTTCGATCTGCAGGCCGTCGCGCAGCGCGACCTCGCGGATCGTCACGTGGGTGGGCAGGTCGCTCACAGCACCCCCTTGTCGGCCAGCGCCGCCAGGTCGTCGGCGGTCATTCCCAGCAGTCCGCGGTAGATCTCGTCGTTGTGCTGACCGGGCCGCGCCGGGCCGGCGCTGCGCACCCCGCCGGGGGTGGCGGAGAGCACCGGCACCACGCCCGGTCCGAGCACGGTGCGACCGGCGCCTTCGTCGTGGTGTTCGACGAGCATGCCGCGGGCCAGGAACTGCGGATCGCGCACCACCTCGGCGACGGTGTTGATCGGGCCGGCGATCACGCCCGCGGCGCTGAGCGTGTCGATGATGTCGTCGGGCTGACGCTGCGCTGCCCAACCGCCGATGATGGCGTCGAGCTCGTCCTGGTTGCGGCCGCGGGCCCCGTGGTTGACGAAGCGGTCGTCGTCGGCCAGCTCGGGGCGTCCCATCGCGTCGCACAGCCGTCGGAACACGGTGTCCTGATTGGCGGCGATCACCACCCAGCTGCCGTCGGCGCT
>JAIOQK010000085.1 GCA_021413425.1 Mycobacterium sp. | reverse complement strand
AGGATAAGCCCTCGTGACCCCCGCTGATCTCGCCAAGTTGCTGGCTGACACCGCCGCCGCGGTGCTGGCCGAGCACGGCCTGGACGCGGCGGCGCTTCCCGCTGAGGTCACCGTCGAACGGCCGCGCAACCCCGAGCACGGCGACTACGCGACCAACCTGGCATTGCAGGTAGCCAAGAAGGTCGGCGCTGATCCCCGCGAACTCGCGGGCTGGCTGGCCGAGGCGCTGTCCGACTCCGACGGCGTCGCCTCGGCAGAGGTAGCCGGCCCCGGTTTCGTCAACGTCCGTCTGGACGCCAGTGCCCAGGGTGTCATCGTGGAAGCAGTCCTCGCCGCGGCGCAGCGCTACGGCAACGCGGTGACTCTGGCCGGGCAGAACATCAACCTCGAGTTCGTCTCGGCCAACCCCACCGGACCGATCCACATCGGCGGCACCCGATGGGCAGCTGTGGGCGATGCACTGGGTCGGCTCTTGAGCACCCAGGGCGCGACGGTGGTGCGCGAGTACTACTTCAACGACCACGGCGCTCAGATCGACCGGTTCGTCAATTCGCTCATCGCCGCGGCGCAGGGCGAGCCGGCGCCCGAGGACGGCTACGCCGGTGCCTACATTGCTGATATCGCCGCCCAGGTGCTGGCTACAGCCCCCGACGCGCTGAGCCTGCCCGAGGACCAACAGCACGAGACGTTCCGCGCCATCGGCGTGGATCTGATGTTCACCCACATCAAGACTTCGCTGCACGACTTCGGCACCGACTTCGACGTCTACACCAACGAAGACTCGATGCACACCAGCGGCCGGGTTGATCAGGCCATCGCCAAGCTGCGCACCACCGGAGCCATCTACGAGAAGGATGGCGCAACCTGGTTGCGCACCACCGAATTCGGTGACGACAAGGACCGCGTGGTCATCAAGAGCGACGGCCAGCCGGCCTACATCGCCGGCGACCTCGCCTACTACCTGGATAAGCGGCAGCGCGGATTCGACCTGTGCATCTATATGCTCGGCGCCGACCATCACGGCTATATCGCCCGGCTCAAGGCCGCCGCCGCCGCACTCGGCGACGACCCCGACACCGTCGAGGTGCTGATCGGCCAGATGGTCAACCTGGTGCGCGACGGGCAGCCGGTGCGGATGAGTAAGCGCGCGGGAACCGTGATCACTCTCGACGATCTCGTCGAGGCCATCGGGACCGACGCCGCGCGCTACGCGCTGATCCGCTCCTCGGTCGACAGCCCCATCGACATCGACTTGGCGCTGTGGTCCTCGGCGTCGGCCGAGAACCCGGTCTACTACGTGCAATACGCGCACGCCCGGTTGTGCGCGCTGGCACGCAACGCCGTCGATCTGGGTTGCCACGCCGACACCTCCCACCTCGAGCTGCTCGATCACGAGAAAGAGGGTGCACTGATCCGCAGCCTCGGCGAGTTCCCCCGGGTGCTGCAGTCGGCGGCCGCGCTTCGCGAGCCGCACCGGGTGTCCCGCTACCTCGAGGATCTGGCCGGCGACTACCACCGCTTCTATGACTCCTGTCGGGTGCTGCCCCAGGGGGACGAGACGGCCGATGACACCCACCGCGCCCGGTTGGCGCTGTGTCAGGCCACCCGACAGGTGATCGCCAACGGCCTGGCGATCCTCGGCGTCAGCGCACCGGAGCGGATGTGAACGTCCATCCGGCCGGTCCGCGGCACGCCGAGGAGATCCACCACGGCGGCGTCCCGCCGCGCCCGCAGTCCGGTGCAGAGGTGCTCGCGCTGGCGCCGAACGTGTGGCCCCGCAACGCACGGCGCGGCGATGACGGAGTCGTGCGGATCGCCGGTGTCGCGGTGACCGAACTGGCCGAGCAGTACGGAACCCCGCTGTTCGTCATCGACGAGGACGACTTCCGCGGCCGCTGCCGCGAGATGGCGGCGGCCTTCGGCGGCGGCGCCAACGTGCACTACGCCGCGAAGGCCTTCCTGTGCGGAGAGATCGCCCGCTGGGTGGCGCAGGAGGGGCTGTCACTCGATGTCGCCAGCGGGGGAGAGCTGGCTGTCGCGTTGCACGCCGGGTTCCCCGCCGATCGGATCGCTCTGCACGGCAACAACAAATCCGTCGATGAGCTCACCGCCGCGGTCAAGACGCGGGTGGGGTGCATCGTGGTGGATTCGATGACCGAGATCGCGCGGATCGACGCAGTCGCCGGCGACGCGGGCGTCGTGGTAGACGTGATGGTGCGGGTCACCGTCGGCGTCGAGGCGCACACCCACGAGTACATCGCCACCGCGCATGAGGATCAGAAGTTCGGTCTGTCGCTGGCCGGCGGGGATGCGATGGCCGCGGTGCGCCAGATCTTCGCCGCGCAGCACCTCCGGCTGATCGGGCTGCACAGCCACATCGGCTCGCAGATCTTCGACGTCGGCGGATTCGAGGTGGCGGCCAAGCGGGTGATCGGACTGCTGCGCGACATCGTCGCCGAGTTCGGGGTGGACAAGACCAGCCAGATCGCCACCGTGGACCTCGGCGGCGGGTTGGGGATCGCCTATCTGCCTGATGATGACCCGCCGCCGGTCGCCGATCTGGCCGCCAAGCTCAGCGCCATCGTCGCCGACGAGTCGGCCGCGGTCGGATTACCCGCCCCCAGACTGGTGGTCGAACCGGGCCGAGCGATCGCTGGCCCGGGCACCATCACGCTCTACGAGGTCGGCACCGTCAAGGATGTGGCCGTCAGCACCGGTGCGCACCGTCGCTACATCAGCGTCGACGGCGGTATGAGCGACAACATCCGCACCTCTCTCTACGGAGCCGATTACGACGTTCGATTGGCCTCGCGCGCCGGCGCGGCGTCGCCGGTGATGGCCCGCATCGTCGGAAAGCACTGCGAGAGCGGCGATATCGTCGTGCGAGATGCCTGGGTTCCCGATGATGTCTCACCCGGGGACCTGCTCGCGGTCGCAGCCACCGGCGCGTACTGCTACTCAATGTCGAGTCGCTACAACCTGATCGGCCGGCCTCCGGTGGTGGCGGTGCGCGATGGCCGATCGCGGCTGATCCTTCGCCGCGAGACCGTCGACGATCTTCTCAGCCTGGAGGTGTGGGAATGACAGTGAGTGAGAAGCCCATCGGTGTCGCGGTTCTCGGTTTGGGCAACGTTGGCCGCGAGGTGGTGCGCATCATCGAGGCGAGCGCCCCGGACCTTGCCGCGCGAATCGGCGCGCCACTGGCGCTGCGCGGTGTCGCGGTGCGCCGGGTGGCGGCCGATCGTGGTGTGCCGGAGTCGATGCTCACCGACAATGTCGAGGAACTGGTCTCCCGCGACGATGTCGACATCGTCGTGGAGTTGATGGGACCGGTGGAGCCGGCGCGCAAGGCCATCCTCACCGCACTGGAGCAGGGTAAGTCGGTGGTCACCGCCAATAAGGCACTGCTGGCCCAATCCACCGGCGAACTGGCCGAGGCGGCCGAGCGCGCTCAGGTGGACCTCTACTTCGAGGCTGCGGTGGCCGGCGCCATTCCGGTGATCCGCCCGCTCACCCAGTCCCTGGCCGGTGACACCGTGCTGCGTGTCGCGGGGATCGTCAACGGAACCACCAACTACATCCTCTCCGAGATGGCCTCCACCGGCGCGGACTATGACTCGGCACTGGCCGACGCGAGCGCGCTGGGCTATGCCGAGGCCGATCCCACCGCGGACGTCGAGGGCTACGACGCCGCGGCCAAGGCGGCGATCCTGGCCTCGATCGCCTTCCACACCCGGATCACCGCAGACGACGTCTACCGCGAGGGCATCACCAAGGTCTCGCCCGCCGACTTCGCCGCGGCGCGCGCGCTGGACTGCACCATCAAACTGCTCGCTATCTGCGAGCGGATCACCGGACCCGATGGCCAGGAACGGGTTTCGGCTCGTGTCTACCCGGCGCTGGTTCCGCTGGAGCATCCGCTGGCCACCGTCAACGGAGCGTTCAACGCCGTGGTGGTTGAAGCCGAGGCGGCCGGCCGCCTGATGTTCTACGGCCAAGGCGCGGGCGGAAACCCGACCGCCTCGGCGGTGATGGGTGATGTGGTGATGGCGGCACGCAACCGCGTGCACGGCGGCCGGGGACCGCGGGAGTCCAAGTACGCGCAGCTCCCGATCGCCCCGATCGGCATCATCCCGACTCGCTACTACGTGAGCATGACCGTCAAGGACCGGCCCGGTGTCCTGGCCGCGGTGGCGACGGAATTCGGCAAGCGCGAAGTGAGCATCGCCGAGCTGCGCCAGGAGGGTCTGGTCGGCGAGGACGCCCGGATCGTCGTGGTCACCCACCGGGCCACCGATGCCGCGCTGTCTGAGACGGTCTCCGCGCTGGCGGGTCTCGACGTCGTCGAGGAGGTCACCAGCGTGCTGCGAATGGAGGGGACCGCCGAATGAGCGACTGCCGTGGCCGCTCCGGTTGCTCCTGGCCGGGGCTGATCGAGGCGTATCGCGACCGTCTCCCGGTGGCCGCAGGCTGGACGCCGGTGACGCTGCTGGAAGGCGGCACCCCACTGGTACCGGCCCAGCGGCTGTCGGAGAAGACCGGCTGCACGGTGTACCTGAAGGTGGAGGGCCACAACCCCACCGGGTCGTTCAAGGACCGCGGCATGACGATGGCCGTCACGGAAGCGGTCGCGCGCGGGCAGAAAGCGGTGCTGTGTGCGTCGACCGGGAACACCTCGGCGTCGGCGGCGGCGTACGCGGCCCGCGCCGGCATCACCTGTGCGGTGCTCATTCCGCAGGGCAAGATCGCGATGGGCAAGCTGGCCCAGGCGGTGATGCACGGGGCCAAGATCAT
>JAIOQK010000084.1 GCA_021413425.1 Mycobacterium sp. | reverse complement strand
CCAACATCGGCCCGCTGCCGCTGGCAGTCAGCGTCGACGAGGAGGGCGGCCGGGTCTCGCGGCTGTCTTCGCTGATCGGCGCGATTCCCCCGGCCCGCACCCTGGCGCAGACGAAGACCGCCGACGAGGTTTACCAGATCGCGCTCGACCGGGGACGTCAGATGCGCGGTCTGGGCATCACCGTCGACTTCGCGCCGGTCGTGGACGTCTCCGATCAGGGCGCCAATACCGTCATCGGTGACCGGTCCTTCTCCAACGATCCGGCCACCGTCACCGCCTACGCCGGGGCGTTCGCCCGCGGCCTGCGTGACGCCGGCGTGCTGCCGGTACTCAAGCACTTCCCCGGCCACGGTCACGGTTCCGGTGACTCCCACACCGCCGGTGTGGTGAGCACCCCGCCGCTGGACCAGCTGATGACCAGTGACCTGGTGCCGTATCGGACACTGACCGGTGAGGGCGCGGTCGGCGTGATGATGGGCCACCTCGAGGTGCCGGGCCTCACCGGCAACACCCCCGCGAGCCTCAGCCCCGCCGCGGTGAACCTGCTGCGCAGCGGCGGCTACGGCGGGCCGGGCTTCAACGGGCCGGTGTTCAGCGATGACCTGTCGAGCATGGCCGCGATCAATTCGCGCTACGGGGTGGCCGAGGCGGTGCTGCGAGCGCTGCAGGCCGGCACCGATGTGGCGCTGTGGATCACCACCGATGAGGTGCCCGCGGTGCTGGACCGGCTGGAGAGCGCGGTCAACGGTGGCGAGTTGGCGATGCCGGCGGTGGAGGGATCGGTGCTGCGGATGGTCGGCATCAAGGGTCCCAGCGCGCGCTGCGGCGGGTAAGCGGGTCGGTTCGTGACGACCGGCGGCACCAAGCGGCTGCCCCGCGCGGTGCGCGAGCAGCAGATGCTCGACGCCGCCGTGCAGATGTTCTCGGTCAACGGCTATCACGAGACGTCCATGGACGCCATCGCTGCGCAGGCGCAGATCTCCAAGCCGATGCTCTACCTGTACTACGGCTCCAAGGAGGAGTTGTTCGGTGCCTGTCTGAGCCGTGAGCTGAGTCGTTTCATCGACACGGTGCGGGCGGACATCGACCTGAAGTCCAGCGCGCGGGAACTGTTGCGGCACACCATCATCTCAGTATTGCAGTATATCGACGCCAACCGCGCCTCGTGGATCGTGCTCTACACCCAGGCGACCAGTTCGCAGGCGTTCGCGCATACCGTGCGGGAGGGCCGGGAGCGCATCATCGACCTGGTGGCTCGGCTACTGGAGGCGGGCACCCGCAATCCGGAGCCCGACAACGACTTTCACATGATCGCCGTCGCCCTGGTGGGTGCCGGTGAGGCGGTGGCCGCCCGGGTGAGCGCCGGTGACGCCGATGTCGATGAGGCGTCGGAGTTGCTGATCAACCTGTTCTGGCGCGGCCTCAAGGGTGCGTCGGTGACGCGCTAGCCCAGCGGGCGCACCGTTGATGTCAGGTGCGGATAACCCTTGGCCATGTCGCGCAGGCAGATGTCCCAGCCGTCGTCGGCTCGCTCGGTGTAGACCCCCACGGTGGCTGGCAACAGCACCGGCTTGCCGAATCTGACTGCGTAGGTGACGGCGGCGGGCAGCTGTCCCTCGATATTCGCCAGCACAGCAGCGGCGGTGAACATGCCGTGCGCGATCGGGCTCGGGAAGCCGAACAGCTTGGCGGCCACCGCACTGGTGTGGATCGGATTGTGGTCGGCGCCGACCGACGAGTAGCGACGGATCTGCTTGGCCGTGATCCGCAGGACCGCGTTGGGGGCGGGCAGCCTCTCCCGCGGGGGCGACTCGGGTGCGGGCTGACCGGACAGGCTGGTGCGCTGAAGGTGCAGGAATGTGGTGACCTGATCCCACGCCGGTTCGGTGCCGACACAGACCCGACTGATGACATCGACCAGTAGCCCCCTGCGGTGTTCGCGCAGATTGTCCACGCGGACGCGCACCCCGACGGTATCGGTCACCGCGATCGGCCGGTGCTGGGTGATCGTGTTCTCCACGTGCACCGCGCCCAGCGCCGCGAACGGGAAATCGAAGCCCGTGACCAGTTCCATCACAGTCGGATAGGTGAGCGGCACGTCGGCGCCGTAGCGCAGGCCGGTCACCGCGGCGTACGCGGCGACGTTGTCCCGGTCGATCGTCACCTCGTCCACCGTCAGCGTCCGCTCCGGCAATGACTGGCCGCGACGGACGAACGGCAGCGACCCGGCCGCAGCGCGGATCAGATTCGCCACCCCGCCGGCCATCACGCCCCCAGCATCGCCTGGCCGCAGACCCGGATCACGTTGCCGGTGACCGCACCCGACGCCGGGCTGGCGAAGTACGCGATCGTCTCCGCGACGTCCACCGGTTGGCCGCCCTGGTATAGCGAGTTGAGCCGCCGGCCCACCTCACGGGTGGCCAGGGGTATCGCCGCGGTCATCGCGGTCTCGATGAATCCCGGAGCGACGGCGTTGATGGTGATTCCGCGGCCGGCCAGTCGGGGCGCCAGCGCCTCGGTGATACCGATCATCCCGGCTTTGGTGGTGGCGTAATTGGTCTGCCCCCGGTTGCCGGCGATACCGGCCATCGACGACAGCCCGACAATCCGGCCGCCCTCGCCGATGCTGCCGTTGTCCACCAGGCCTTCGGTAAGGCGCAGTGGGGCAAGGAGATTGACCGCCAGCACCGCATCCCAGCGGGAGTCGTCCATGTTGGCCAGCAGCTTGTCGCGGGTGATGCCGGCATTGTTGACCAGGATGTCGGCCCGGCCGCCGTGGTGGGTCTGCAGATGGCCGGTGATCCGGTCCACAGCATCGGCGGCCGTGACGTCGAGGGCCAGGGCGGTTCCGCCCACCCGGGCCGCGGTCTGCATCAGTGCCTCGGTCGCCTGCTCCACGTCGATCGCCACCACCGCGGCACCGTCACGGGCGAACACCTCGGCGATGGTGGCTCCGATGCCACGTGCCGCCCCGGTCACGATCCCCACCTTCCCGGCCAACGGTTTGTCCCAGTCGGCAGGGCGGGCGGCATCGGCGTCGCCGACACCGAACACCTGGCCGTCGACGTATGCCGACTTGGCCGACAGGATGAACCGCAGCGTCGACTCGCACCCGGTGGCCGCCGGTTTCGCCGCCGGGGACACATACACCAGTGCGGTGGTGGCGCCGCGGCGAAGTTCCTTGCCCAGCGAGCGGGTGAAGCCCTCCAGCGACCGCTGACAGATCTGCTCATGCGGGTCGGTCACCTCGCTTGGCGTACTGCCCAGCACGACCAGTCGCGCGCATGGCCCGATGTTGCGCAACAGCGGGGTGAAGAACTCGTACAGCCCGTCGAGTCGGTGGGGTTCGGTGATGCCGGTGGCGTCGAACACCAGACCGCCGAAGGTGTCCGCCCAGCGTCCGCCGAGGTTGTTGCCGACGACGTCGTAGTCGTCGGCCAGCGCCGCGCGTACCGGCTCCGCCAGCCGGCCCTCTCCGCCGATGAGCAAGGAGCCCGGCAGCGGCTGCTCGCCTGCGCGGTAGCGGCGCAGCGGCTCGGGCGCGGGCAGGCCGAACTGCCTGGAAAGAAACGACCCGGGCGCGGAGCTGATCATCTGGGACAACAGATCAGGAGCCATGAAACCTAACTTACTCCAGAGTAATAACGGTGCGTACCATAGGCATCGGGTACCCATCTCGAACCCGGATTAGCGGAGGTTGATGTGGTGGCAGTGCGACGCAGGGTGGCCGTACTCGGCGGAAATCGGATCCCGTTCGCGCGCTCCGATGGCGCCTACGCGCTGGCGTCGAATCAGGACATGTTCACCGCCACGCTGAGTGGACTGGTGGAGCGCTTCGGTCTGCAGGACCAGCGCCTCGGTGCGGTGATCGGCGGTGCAGTGCTCAAGCACAGCCGTGACTTCAATCTGATGCGTGAATGTGTGCTCGGCAGCCCGTTGTCGCCCGATACGCCCGCCTTCGACATCCAGCAGGCTTGCGGGACCGGTCTGCAGGCGGCCATCGCCGCGGCCGACGGTATCGCCGCCGGGCGGTACGAGGTGGCGGTGGCCGGCGGAGTGGACACCACCTCCGACGCGCCGATCGGGTTCTCCGACGACCTGCGCCGCACCCTGCTCGCGCTGCGCCGATCGCGGTCCACACTCGACCGTCTGAAGTTGGTCGGCCGGTTGCCCGCCGCACTGGGGGTGGAGATTCCCGCCAACTCCGAGCCGCGCACCGGCCTGTCGATGGGCGAACACGCCGCGATCACCGCAAAACAGATGGGCGTCAAGCGCGTCGACCAGGATCAGTTGGCGGCAGCCAGTCATCGCAACATGGCGGGCGCCTATGACCGCGGCTTCTTCGACGACCTCATCACGCCGTTCCTCGGGCTCTACCGCGACGACAACCTCCGCCCCGACACCGGCGTGGAGAAACTCGCGACGCTGCGACCGGTGTTCGGAGTCAGGGGTGGTGACGCGACCATGACCGCCGGAAATTCGACCCCCCTCACCGACGGCGCCTCGGCGGTTCTGCTGGCCAGCGAACAGTGGGCCCAGGATCACCGGATCGCACCGCTGGCCTATTTTGTCGATGCCGAGACCGCCGCAGTGGATTACGTCAACGGTGATGACGGTCTGCTGATGGCGCCCACCTACGCGGTGCCCCGGCTGTTGGCGCGCAACGGTTTAGATCTTGACGACTTCGACTTCTACGAGATCCACGAGGCGTTCGCGTCGGTGGTGCTCGCCACGCTGCAGGCCTGGGAGTCGGGGGAGTACTGCAAGGAGCGGCTTGGTCTGGACTCAGCGCTGGGTCGTATCGACCGCACCCGACTCAACGTCAACGGATCGTCGCTGGCCGCCGGACATCCATTCGCGGCGACCGGGGGGCGGATCGTGGCGCAACTGGCCAAACAACTCGCCGAGAAGAAGGCGCAGACTGCCGCGCCGGTGCGCGGGCTGATCTCGATCTGCGCCGCCGGCGGTCAGGGCGTGACCGCCATCCTGGAGGCCTGATGTGTTCTGGGCCACTCGGGGTTTGACCGTCGCAGCCCACGGGTAGTCCGTTGACCGGATCGCTCCGCGTCGCCATCTGAACCCCCGACCCGGCGGCGGCGCGGGGCGTCCTCTGGTCAAGGCCCGGTTTACTGGCTACGCCGTACTCGCGAGCAGCCCGGACTTGACCAGGGCGGTGTCAACGTAGCGCTGGACCGGTTTGGCCTCGAAGAACCCGGTATGCTCACCGGGATACCAGCCCACATCGGGGCGTCCCCAGTGCTCCCATAACTGCATGACCTGCTGGCGCGGATGCACGATGCGGTCCGCCACCCCGGCATAGATGAACCGGCCCTGTGCGGGCACCTTGGGTTCCAGTGACAGCGGCGAGACCATCCTCCCGATCGGCCCGGCCAGTTCGATCGTCGTCCGCCGCGGGTCGGCCTTATGCAGTCCGGAGTGCCGGCCGAGCAGTTCCACCAGATTCGACGGCGGCACACCCAGGATCGCGCACGTCAGGTCATCCTCGAGGCTGGCGACCAGCGCGGCGATGTACCCGCCCAGCGAGATGCTGTTGAGGCCGATCGGTGTGCCCGGCTGCAGGGCCCGGATCCAGGCGATCAACCGGCGAACGTCCCACACCGCCTGCGCCGTGCCGTGCACATCGTCCATGACGTCCTCGCCCGGGAACACCGCGCCCTTGGGCAGGCCCTTGGCTCGCGGGCCGTGCATGGGCAGCACCGGCAGGGCGACGTTGAGGCCCAGATCGTGGTGCAGATGCCAGGCCCGGAACAGGGTGAGATCCAATCCGGCACGGCCCATCTCGGTTCCGTGCACGCAGATCAGCCACGGGCGCGGGTCGGGGTGGCGCAGCACCATCGCGTACTCCCGTGCGCTGCCCGGGTAGCTGTTCCATCGCTGCGCACCGGGCTCGCCGGGATGGGGCGCGTAGCCGCTCTCGAAAGAGATCCGCTCGTGGCTGCGATCGCCCTTGGCGTAGGACCGCACCGCGACGTCAGTGGGCGGCGGCGGTGCGGGAAAGAACTCCTGCGGCTTGTCCAGCCAGCCCCGCTCGCCGTAGAAGTCAATCGCCTCGCGGACCTCATGGTTGATCCGTTCATAGACCGCCGGATCACTGAGTGGACGGCGCCAGAGCAGACCGACGAGCACGATCTCATCGCGAAGGGCATGGGTCGCCAGCGACAGGGTGGGACGGGCCAGGGGGAGATCGCCTCGCCCGCCGCCGAGGTAGGCACCCCAGGACCGGGCGTAATAGCTGCCGGCCTTGGTGAAGGGCCCGACGATGGTGGTCAGTGCACCGCGGCCTGCGGGCTGACCGGCACCACCGGTGGTGCTGGGAGCGAGGGTCACTAGGCCACCGTAGCAAATCATCGGGGGGCCGAGCAGGACTTAAAACTCCGCTTTCAGCAAACAGAACCGCCCCGAAGCCGAAGCCTCGGGGCGGTTCTGTGTCGCCTCCAGATCAGAAGGCAGCCTCGTCGAGTTCCATGACCTCGTTGTCCAGCGCGTCGATGACCTGACGGGTACCGCTGAGCAGCGGCAGGAAGTTCTTCGCGAAGAACGAAGCCGCGGCGATCTTGCCCTCGTAGAAGTGCGCGTCGGCACCGGCCGCGCCACCGTCGAGCGCCGCGACCGCGACGCTGGCCTGGCGGAGCAGCAACCAACCCATCACCAGGTCGCCGACACTCATCAGGAATCGCACCGAGCCCAGGCCGACCTTGTAGATGCTGGCGGTGTCCTCCTGAGCGGCCATCAGGTAGCCGGTCAGCGTCGCCGCCATGCCCTGAACATCCTCCAGTGCCGTGGCCAGCAGGGCCCGCTCGGTCTTGAGCCGGCCGTTGCCGGACTCGTTGCGGACGAACTCCTCGATCTGGCCGGCGACGTGGGCCAGTGCCACGCCCTTGTCCCGGATGATCTTGCGGAAGAAGAAGTCCTGCGCCTGGATGGCCGTGGTGCCCTCGTACAGCGAGTCGATCTTCGCGTCGCGGATGTACTGCTCGACCGGGTAGTCCTGCAGGAAGCCGGATCCGCCGAAGGTCTGCAGGCTCTCGGTGAGCTTGGCATACGCCTGCTCCGATCCGACGCCCTTGACGATCGGCAGCAGCAGGTCGTTGACCTTCACCGCCAACTCGGGGTCCACGTCGTGCAGCGCCTTGGCGACCGCGGCGTCCTGATAGGTCGCGGTGAACAGATACAGCGCTCGCATGCCCTCGGCGTAGGCCTTCTGGGTCATCAGGCTGCGCCGCACGTCGGGATGATGAGTGATGGTCACCCGCGGTGCGGTCTTGTCGGTCATCTGCCTCAGATCCGCGCCCTGGACACGCTGCTTGGCGTATTCCAGCGCGTTGAGGTAGCCGGTCGACAGTGTGGCAATGGCCTTGGTGCCCACCATCATCCGGGCCTGCTCGATGACGTCGAACATCTGCGCGATGCCCTCGTGCACCTCGCCGACCAGCCAGCCCTTGGCGGGCACGCCGTGCTGACCGAAGGTCAGCTCACACGTGGCAGAGACCTTGAGGCCCATCTTGTGTTCGACGTTGGTGACGAAAGCGCCGTTGCGTTCGCCGGGCTCGCCGGTCTCGCCGTCGAAGAGAAACTTCGGCACCATGAACAGCGACAGGCCCTTGGTGCCCGGGCCGGCGCCCTCTGGGCGGGCGAGAACCAGATGCATGATGTTCTCGAACAGGTCATCGGAGTCGGCGGAGGTGATGAACCGCTTGACGCCGTCGATGTGCCAGGAGCCGTCCTCCTGTTTGACCGCCTTGGTACGCCCGGCACCGACGTCGGAACCGGCATCCGGCTCGGTGAGCACCATGGTGGAGCCCCAGCCGCGCTCAGCTGCGAGCGTGGCCCACTTCTTCTGCTCCTCGGTGCCGAGGTGGTGCAGGATCTGGGCGAAGCCCGCGCCGCCGCCGTACATCCACACGGCGGGGTTGGCGCCGAGCACGTGCTCGTGCAGCGCCCACAGGAGGGCCTTGGGTACCGGCACGCCACCGAGTTCCTCAATGACGCCGACCTTGTCCCACCCGCCGTCGATGAACGCGCGAACGGAGTCCTTGAAGGCCTCCGGCAGCGTCACCGTGTGGGTAGCGGGGTCGAACACCGGCGGGTTGCGGTCGCCTTCGACGAACGAGGCCGCCAGGGGACCCTCGGCCAGCCGCGCCATCTCGCCGAGCATCTCCTCGGCGGTCTCGCGGTCCAGGTCGCTGAAATCGCCCTCACCGAGGGCCTTGTCCACTCCGAACACCTCGAACAGGTTGAACACCTGGTCGCGAACATTGCTCTTGTAGTGGCCCACTATGTCCTCCTCGACGAGAATGCCACTTCAGGGTTGGGTACTCGCTATAAGTTACCCACCAGTAACGTCTAGAACTATACCCGCCGGTAACTTCAACGCAAAACAAATGTGACGAATTTCGCGCCGGGCGCGGGCTCCGCTCCAGATGTGAAGATGAGGGCGATGAATTCGGCGAATCTGGAACCATCGGCCCTTCGGGAGGCCTTCAGCCATGTCCCGTCCGGCGTGGTGGCGATCGCCGCGGAGGTCGACGGCGCGCGCCTGGGCATGGCGGCCAGCACCTTCGTCCCGGTGTCCCTGAACCCCCCTCTGGTGTCGTTCTGCGTGCAGAACACCTCGGAGACCTGGCCCCGACTTGCCGCGCTGCCGGTCCTGGGCATCAGCGTCCTCGGCGAGGGACACGACGAGGCGGTACGAACCCTGGCCGCCAAGACCGGAGACCGCTTCGCCGGACTGCAGACGACGTCGTCGGATCGCGGCGCGGTGTTCGTTCACAGCACCTGCATGTGGCTGGAAAGCGAGATCGAGCAGCAGATCGCTGCCGGTGACCACACCATCGTGGTCCTGCGTATCCGCGACATCACGGTGCACGGCGAGGTCACGCCGATGGTCTTCCACCGCAGCCGGTTTCGCCGGCTGAGCGGTTAACGCCCAGGGGCACCTGCCCACGCCGACTGTGCGGTTCTCTACACCGCCGCGGCGTGTTCTGCGGAAAACCGCACAGTCGCGAGGGACTAATTCCGCCGGAACAACTTATTGCCGAGCCAGACCACCGGGTCGTACTTGCGGTCGGCGACGCGCTCCTTCATCGGGATCAGCGCGTTGTCGGTGATCTTGATGTGCTCGGGGCAGACCTCGGTACAGCACTTGGTGATGTTGCAATAGCCCAGGCCGTGTTCTTCCTGCGCCATGTCCTTGCGGTCCACGGTGTCCAGCGGGTGCATGTCGAGTTCGGCGATCCGCATCAGGTAGCGCGGGCCGGCGAATTCCTTCTTGTTCTCCTCGTGGTCGCGGACAACGTGGCAGACGTTCTGGCACAGGAAGCACTCGATGCACTTGCGGAACTCCTGGCTGCGCTCCACATCCATCTGCGCCATCCGGTACTCGCCCGGTTGCAGTTCCTTGGGCGGCGCGAAGGCCGGGATCTCCCGGGCCTTCTCGTAGTTGAACGACACGTCGGTGACCAGATCGCGAATCACCGGGAAGGCCCGCAGTGGCGTGATGGTGACGGTCTCGGCCTCGTCGAAGGTCGACATCCGCGTCATGCACATCAGCCGCGGACGACCGTTGACCTCGGCCGAACACGATCCGCACTTGCCCGCCTTGCAGTTCCACCGCACCGCGAGGTCGGGAGCCTGCTCGGCCTGCAACCGGTGGATCACGTCGAGGACGACCTCGCCCTCGTTGACGGCAACGTCGAAGTCGCGCAGTTCGCCGCCGTCGTCATCGCCGCGCCACACCCGCAGTTTGGCCTGGTAACTCATTCTGCTCTCCGTCCCGGATGTGCCGCGAGTTCATCATCGGTGAAGTATTTCCCGAGTTCTTCGATCTCGAACAGCGCCATCAGATCCTCCCGCATCGGCGTCTGATCCTCGCGGGTGGCTGTGACCGTCGGCATGACCGGGTCATCGGCTTCGGTGCGGCACACCACCAGCGCGCGGCGCCAATCCGGTGCCATCGACGGGTAGTCGTCTCTGGTGTGGCCGCCGCGGCTCTCGGTGCGCGTCAGGCCGGAGCGGGCCACGCACTCGCTGACCAGCAGCATGTTGCGCATATCCATGGCCAGGTGCCAGCCCGGGTTGAACGCGCGCTTGCCGTCGGACTCGATGTTGCGGAAGCGGACCTTGAACTCCTCGATCTTGTCCAGGGCCTGCTGCATCTCCGCACCGGTCCGGATGATGCCGACCAGGTCGTTCATCGTCTGCTGCAGTTCGGCATGCAGGGTGTAGGGATTCTCCGGCTTGGCCTTGCCCTGCGGGCCCTCGAACGGGGCCAATGCGATCGCTGCGGCCTCCTCGACTGCCTCCTCCGACACCGTGGGCCGGCTGGAGAGCCCCCGCACGTAGTCGGCGGCGCCGAGCCCGGCGCGACGGCCGAACACCAGCAGGTCTGAGAGCGAGTTCCCGCCGAGGCGGTTGGAGCCGTGCATTCCGCCGGAGCACTCGCCGGCAGCGAAGAGCCCCTCGGTGGCCGCTGCCCCGGTGTCCGGGTCGACCTCGATCCCGCCCATCACGTAGTGACAGGTCGGACCGACCTCCATCTCGTCCTTGGTGATGTCGACCTCGGCCAGTTCCAGGAACTGGTGGTACATCGAGGGCAGCCGGCGCTTGATCTCCTCCGGCGTCATCCGCGAGGCGATGTCGAGGTAGACGCCACCGTGTGGGCTGCCGCGTCCGGCCTTCACCTCGGTGTTGATCGCGCGAGCCACCTCGTCGCGGGGCAGCAGATCAGGGGTGCGGCGCGCGGAGTCGTTGTCCTTGAGCCACTGGTCGGCCTCGGCCTCGGTCTCGGCGTACTGCCCCTTGAACACCGCGGGGATGTAGTTGAACATGAATCGCTTGCCTTCGGAGTTCTTCAGAACTCCGCCGTCGCCACGCACACCTTCGGTCACCAGAATGCCCTTGACCGAGAGCGGCCAGACCATGCCGGTGGGGTGGAATTGGACGAACTCCATGTTGATCAGCGACGAGCCGGCCCGCATGGCCAGCGCGTGTCCGTCGCCGGTGTACTCCCAGGAGTTCGACGACACCTTGAACGACTTGCCGATACCGCCGGTGGCGAGCACGACCGCGGGCGTCTCGAACAGAATGAACTTCCCGGTTTCGCGCCAGTAGCCGAACGCGCCGGCGATGCGGTCGCCGTCCTTGATCAGGTCGGTGATCGCACACTCGTGGAAGATCTTGATCCGCGCCTCGTAGTCGCCGAGTTCGGCCTTGTCCTCCTGCTGCAGTGAGACGATCTTCTGCTGCAGAGTGCGGATGATCTCCAGTCCGGTGCGGTCACCGACGTGGGCCAGTCGCGGATAGGTATGTCCGCCGAAGTTGCGCTGGCTGATACGGCCGTCCTTGGTCCGGTCGAACAGCGCGCCGTAGGTCTCGAGTTCCCAGACTCGCTCGGGCGCCTCCTGGGCGTGCAGTTCGGCCATCCGCCAGTTGTTGAGGAACTTGCCGCCCCGCATGGTGTCGGCGAAGTGCACCTGCCAGTTGTCCTTGGGGTTGGCATTGCCCATCGCCGCCGCGCAGCCGCCCTCGGCCATCACGGTGTGTTCTTTGCCGAACAGCGACTTGGACACCACCGCGACCCGCAGTCCGCGCTGACGGGCCTCGATGACTGCCCGCAGACCGGAGCC
>JAIOQK010000083.1 GCA_021413425.1 Mycobacterium sp. | reverse complement strand
GAAACTCATCAGAATGCCAATCCGCTCTCGCGGGCGGCGTCGGCGAGAGCGGCGATCCGCCCGCCATAGGTGTTGCCACCGCGGTCGAACACCACGGCGTCGATGCCGGCGGCCTTCGCGCGCTCGGCGATCAGCTGGCCGACCCGCTTGCTGTGGGCCTTCTTGTCGCCGGAGACCGCGCGCACGTCGGGTTCGATGGACGATGCGGCGGCGATGGTGGTGCCGTTCTCGTCGTTGACCAACTGCACGTGGATGTGCCGCGAAGAGCGATTGACCACCAGTCGCGGCCGGGAGGCCGTGCCGACGACCTTCTTGCGCAGCCGGGCGTGCCGACGCGCCCGCGCCACCCGGCGCGCGGCCGAGATGGTGGTGCCGACCGGCTTGCGGTCAATGGTTGACCCGTTTGTCTGCGTATTCGCCATGATCACTTACCTGTCTTTCCGACCTTGCGGCGAATCTGCTCACCCTCATAACGCACGCCCTTGCCCCCGACGCCGAAGATCTCCATCTTGTTGGTGTAGCCCTCGGTGACGCCGGTGATCAGGTTGGCCACCAGGGTGCGCGAGAGTCCGTGCAGCGAGCGGCTGCGCCGCTCGTCGTCGGGCCGGGCGACCATGATGGTGCCGTCGTCGCTGCGCGAGACAGTGATCGGCTCGGCGACCGCCAACTCCAGCGAGCCTTTGGGGCCTTTCACCGACAGGTGCTGGCCGTCGATGGTGATATCGACGCCGCCCGGTACGGGGATGGGCTGCTTTCCAATGCGAGACATGAGCTAGTCCTCTCTCACCACACGTACGCGAGGACTTCGCCGCCGACGCCCTCACGGGCGGCCTGGCGGTCGGTCCTCAAGCCCGACGACGTGGAGATGATCGCCACGCCCAGGCCGCCGAGCACGCGGGGCAGGTTCGTGGACTTTGCGTACACCCGCAGACCGGGCTTAGACACCCGGCGCAGGCCGGCGAGGCTGCGCTCGCGGTTGGGGCCGTACTTGAGCTTGACCACCAGCGCCTTACCCACCCGGGCGTCCTCGGTGTGGAAGTCGGTGATGTAGCCCTCACTCTTGAGGATCTCGGCGATGTTGGCCTTGATCTTCGAGTGCGGCAGGGTCACCTCGTCGTGGTACGCCGAGTTGGCGTTGCGCAGACGGGTCAAGAAGTCTGCTATCGGGTCCGTCATTGTCATGACTGGGCCTCTACCTTCCTCGCAACGGTTCCCTGAGCGGGCCTGCTGCGCCTTTGTCTTGGCTGAAAAAGTTTTCCGACTACCAGCTGGACTTCTGCACACCGGGCAGTTCGCCGGCGTGCGCCATCTCGCGCAGGCAGATGCGGCACAGGCCGAACTTGCGGTACACCGCGTGCGGGCGGCCGCACTTGTTGCAGCGCGTGTAGGCCCGCACCGCGAACTTCGGCTTCTTGTTGCACTTGTTGACCAGAGCCTTTTTTGCCATGCCTATTTCTCCTTGAACGGGAAGCCCAGGGCCCGCAGCAACGCCCGGCCTTCGTCGTCTGTGGTCGCCGATGTGACGACGGTGATGTCCATGCCGCGCGGCCGGTCGATGGAGTCCACGTCGATCTCGTGGAACACCGACTGCTCGGAAAGCCCGAAGGTGTAGTTGCCGTGGCCGTCGAACTGCTTGGGGCTCAGTCCGCGGAAGTCGCGGATACGCGGCAGCGCGATCGAGACCAGGCGATCGAGGAACTCCCACATCCGGTCGCCGCGCAGGGTCACCCGGGCGCCGATCGGCATGCCCTCGCGCAGCTTGAACTGTGCGATGGACTTGGTGGCCTTGCGGATCTCCGGCTTCTGGCCGGTGATCAGGGAGAGGTCGTTGACCGCACCGTTGATCAGCTTGGCGTCGCGGGCGGCGTCACCGACACCCATGTTGACGACGACCTTGAGCACGCCCGGGATCTGCATCACGTTGGCGTAGTTGAACTCGGTGTTCAGCGCGTCGCGGATCTCGCTGCGATAGCGCGCCTTGAGCCGGGGCTGAACCTTTTCCGCGGTGGTCATCAGATGTCCTTGCCGTTGCGCTTGGAAATGCGGACCCGCTTGCCGCTCTTCTCGTCG
>JAIOQK010000015.1 GCA_021413425.1 Mycobacterium sp. | reverse complement strand
GCCGTGGGTGTACTTGCCGGTGGTGTAGGCGGCGTGGGTGGCCACCACTAAAAGCGCAGCGAGCGCATGCACGCCGGTGAGCGCGGGCACCCGATCGACTCTCGAGACCGCCTCCAGGCCGCCCTGGTCGACCTCCCCGGTGACCGTCATTGCTCTCGGCGGCGCGGCTTTCCGCCGGGCTTCCGATTCACGGTCGTGCCCCGATCCGGTTTCAGGTCGATCAGCACACCCGAGATGCGGGTGTGCTCAAGGGCTTTGAGCGTCGCTTTCGGCAGCTTGGCCGGAAGTTCGACGAGTGAGAAGTCGCTCTTGATAGTGATATGCCCGAAGTCGCTGCGGTGCAGTTTGCCCTCGTTGGCGATGGCTCCGACGATGGAGCCGGGACCCACCTTGTGCCGCTTGCCCACCGCAATCCGGTAGGTGGTCAGGTCATCGCGGGTCTTGCGCGGGGAGCGCTCGCGCTCCGGGCGGTCCTCGCGGTGGCGTTCCGGCGGCGGCTCGGTCATCAGGAATGCCGCACCATCGCGTGACTGCAGCGCCAGCGCGGCGGCGATATCGGCCATCGGGATGTCGTTGTCGCGCTCGTAGTCCTCGATCAACCGGCGGAACATATCGAAGCCGGGTGCGCCGATCGCCTCGGTGATCGAGTCACGAAACTTCGACACCCGCTGGGCGTTGACATCCTCGACGCTGGGCAGCTGGATCTCGACGACCTTCTGCCTGGTGACCTTCTCGATCGACGTCAGCAGGTGACGCTCCCGTGGCGAGACGAATAACAGCGCGTCACCGGAGCGGCCGGCGCGTCCGGTGCGGCCGATGCGGTGCACATAGGACTCCGGGTCATGCGGGATGTCGTAGTTCAGCACATGCGAGATGCGTTCCACATCAAGGCCTCTGGCGGCGACGTCGGTGGCAACCAGGATGTCGATGGACCCCTTCTTGAGCGCGGCGATGGTGCGTTCCCGCTGAACCTGGGCGATATCGCCGTTGATCGCCGCGGCGGAGAATCCGCGTGCGCGCAGTTTCTCGGCCACCTCCTCGGTGGCCTGCTTGGTGCGCACGAACACGATCATCGCCTCGAAGGGCTCAACCTCCAGCACCCGGGTCAGTGCGTCCATCTTTCGGTTGCCGGCAACCTGGATGTAGCGCTGGGTGATGTTCTCGGCGGTCGCGGTCTTGGACTTGACCTTCACCTCCACCGCGTCGTGCAGGTACTTGCTGGTGATCTTGCGGATGGCCGGCGGCATGGTGGCCGAGAAGAGCGCCACCTGCTTGTACTCCGGGGTGCCGGCGAGGATGCGTTCGACGTCTTCGGCGAACCCCATCTGCAGCATCTCGTCGGCCTCGTCGAGCACCAGGTAGTCCAGATGCGAGAGGTCCAGGGTGCCGCGCTCGAGGTGGTCGATCACCCGGCCCGGTGTTCCGACCACCACCTGGGCGCCGCGCTTGAGCCCGGCCAGCTGCACCACGTAGGACTGGCCCCCGTAGATCGGCAGCACGTTGATCTGCGGGATGTTGGCCCCGTAGCGGCTGAACGCCTCGGCGACCTGCAGCGCGAGCTCACGCGTCGGCGCCAGCACCAGGGCCTGGGTGTGCTTGCTGGAGACGTCGATCCGCGACAGGATCGGGATCGCGAAGGCCGCGGTCTTCCCGGTGCCGGTCTGTGCGAGGCCGACGACATCGGACCCGGCCATCAGCGCCGGGATGGTGGCGGCCTGAATGGCCGACGGCGACTCGTAGCCGACATCGATGACGGCCTGCAGAACCGCGGGGTGAATGCCGAGGTCGGCGAAGGTCGCAGGGCCCGCCACCGCAGCGTCGTCGAGGGAAGTCATTGCGCTGTGAGTCTAGGCCGCTGCGAGTCGAACCGGCCTCGCCGGGGCGGGCAGCGTACCGTGCTGCGTTGTGCGCAGACAGGTGGCCGGGTGGCTGGGCGGATGTGTTGCGCTGGCCGCGGTGGCGGGCTGCGGCTCGGGTGACTCGACGGTCTCCAAGACCCCGCTGCCCTCGACTACCGTGACGTCCGAGACGTCCCTGACGTCGCCGACGGCACCGCCCACTCCGGCCGCCTCGCCGCCGCCCACCCCGGCCGCACCGGACCCGTGCGCGGTGAATCTGGCCGCGCCGGCGATCGCGAAGACGGTCACCGAACTGCCCCGCGATCCGCGCAGCGAGCAGGGCTGGAACCCCGAACCCGTGGCCGGCAACTACAACGAGTGCGCCCAACTGTCGGCGATCATCGTCAAGGCCAACACCAACGCCGCAAACCCCAACACCCGGGCGGTGCTCTTCCACCGCGGCAAGTACATCCCCACCGGGGTGCCGGACACCTACGGCTTCAACGGCATTGATGCCACCCAGAGCACCGGTGACACTGTGGCGCTCACCTTCGACGGGGGGATGGGTCTGTCGAGCGTGGTGCGGTTCCGCTGGAACGGCCGCGGCGTCGAACTGATCGGCAACACCGGGTGAGAGATGGCCACCGTTGTCGTTGAGCAGTTGAAGGCGGTGGTCGGCGCCGCGCATCTGAGCACCGACCCCGACGTGCTTGCCGCACGCTGCGTCGACTGGACCGGGCGCTACCGCGGGCGGGCCACCGCACTGGTACGCCCGGGCAACGCCGGCGAGGTTGCTGCGGTGCTGCGGATCTGCCGGGATGCGGGCGTGCCGGTCACCGTCCAGGGCGGCCGCACCTCGCTGGTGGCCGGGACGGTGCCCGATCGCGACGACGTGCTGCTGAGCACCGAACGACTCACCGGGATCGGCGCGGTGGACACCGCCGAAGGCACCATTCGGGTCGGCGCCGGGGTGACCCTGGCCGCCCTGCAACGCGCCGCGGCCGACGCGGGCCTGCTGTTCGGGGTGGACCTGGCCGCCCGTGACTCGGCCACCGTCGGGGGTATGGCGTCGACCAACGCCGGCGGCCTGCGCACGGTGCGCTACGGGAATATGCGCGAGCAGGTGCTTGGCGTGCAGGTGGCGCTGCCCGACGGCACTGTGCTGCAACGGGATTCGCGGGTGCGCGCCGACAACACCGGATACGATCTGGTATCGCTGTTCGTCGGGGCGGAGGGGACCCTGGGGGTGATCACCGCGCTGGATCTGCGACTGCGACCGATACCCGCGAACCGGGTGACCGCGGTGTGCGGGTTCGACGACCTCGACGCGCTCGTCGCCGCGGCCCGCGCACTGCGCGACATCCAGACCGTCGCCGCCCTGGAACTGATCGACGGCCGCGCCGTCGCGTTGGGCGTCACCATGCCGGTGCGCGGCGACTGGCTGCTGCTGGTGGAACTGGCCGGCGACACCGATCAGGCCCCGGTGATGGCGGCCGCCCTCGAGGGCCTGCCGCTGTGCGGCGACCCCGCCGTCGGCGTCGACTCGGCCGACCAGCAGCGGCTCTGGCGGAGCAGGGAGTCGCTGACCGAGGCGATCGCCCGCATCGGTGCACCCCTGAAGTTCGATGTGGCACTTCCACTTTCGGAGATTCGCGGTTTCGCCGCTGGATCACGGGAGCTCGCCCGGGATACCACGACCGTCTTGTTCGGCCACATCGGCGAGGGCAACCTGCACCTCAACGTGCTGGGCTGCAAGCCTGAAAACGAGGCGAACATGTACGGGCAGATGATGGAACTCATCGCCGCCAGCGGCGGCAACGTCAGCTCCGAACACGGCATCGGCAGCGTCAAGCGGGCCTATCTGGCGATGTCGCGGGACCCGGCCGACATCGCCGTCATGCAAGCAGTCAAGGCCGCGCTCGACCCGACCGGCTATCTCAACCCGGCGGTGCTGTTCGACTGAGCTCCGCCCACCAGGAACGCTGCGGCCAGCACCCCGAGCAGCGCTACGGCCGCGGGCATCAGCATCGACTGCGCCATCGCGGTGCCCAGTGGTTCGGAGGCGACGCGCCATGACATCAGCGCCGCCATCGCTGCGCTGCCCAGCACCGCACCCGCCTGCCGGGTGGTGTTGTAGACCCCCGATCCGGCCCCGGCCAACGCCGGGGGCAGATTGCGGGTCGCCGTCGCCGCCAGCGGCCCCCACACGAACGCCATCCCCATCCCCAGCAATCCCAGCGGGAGCGCCAGCCGCCACACCGGGGTGCCCGGCGTCATCCCGGCCGCCAGCCAGCCCAGCGCCACCGCGAGCACGCAGAAGCCGGACCCGATGACCGGCCCGGGCCGGGCACGGTCGACCAGCCAGCCGGCCAGCGGTGCCAGCCCGCCGGAGGCGATCGCCATCGGCGCGGTCAGCAGCGCGGCACGGGCCGGGCTAAGCCCGGCCGCGGACTGCGCGTAGAACATCAGCGGCAGGAACATCGCCGTGGTGGCGAACGAGATGGCGGCGATGCCGAGGTTGGCCAGGCTGAAGTTCCGGTCGGCGAAGATCGACAGCGGGATCAGCGGTTCGCGCGGGTTGACCGCCTGCCACCTCAGGAACACCGCTATCAGAACGACGCCGGCGGCGATCAGCACCCAGATCCACCACGCCCAGCCATTGGGCTCGCCCTCCTGCAAGCCGAACACGATGCAGAACAGGCCGACGCCGGAGAGCACCACCCCCGCGACGTCGAACCGGTGCGGGTGGGTGGGCAGCGCCGGGACCAGTCGGGCCGCCAGCACCAGGCCCACCAGCCCAACCGGGACGTTGACGAAGAAGATCCACGACCAGCCGAGAGTGTCGACGAGCACGCCGCCGGCCAGCGGACCCACCAGCGTGGCCACCCCGGCGGTGGCGCCCCAGACGCTCATCGCCGCGCCGCGACGTTCCGGCGGAAAGAGCCGGGTGATCATCGTCAGCGTCTGCGGGGTCAGCAGCGCCGCCCCGACTCCCTGGGCCACCCGGGCGGCCACCAGCATGCCGATCGACGAGGACAGCCCGCACCACAGCGAGGCCGCGGTGAACAGCGCCAGCCCGGCCAGGTAAACGTTCTTCGGCCCGAACCGGTCCCCCAGCCGGCCGGCCACCAGCAGCGGGACGGCGTAGGCCAACAGGTAGCCGCTGGTGACCCAGACGATGGTGTCGTAGTCGGTGATCCCCAGCGCGGCCATGATGCCCGGATTGGCGACCGCCACGATGGTGGTGTCGAGCAGAATCATGAAGAACCCGGCGAGCATGGCCCACAGCGCGCCCCACGGGTTGACCGGCTGCCCGGACGCCGTGGTGGTCATATGCAGCGATGCTGCCAGCACCCCCCGGCTCCTAACCTGCGGGGGTCGGCAGCCGGGCACTCGCCGGTCCGGCTGTTCGTTAGCCTGGTGTGACGACGACAGAAAGGTCTGTCATGAGATTTCGCCGTGGCAAGTCCGACAACATGAAGTCAGACAATCTGCCGGCCCGCCCCGAGGACGCCGGCATGTCGGCTAAAGCGCTGTCCACCATCCTGGAGTCCAGCGCCAGGCTGCAGGCTCCCGCGGTCAAGGCCTATGTAGCCCGGCTGCGCCGCTCGGCACCCGATGCCACCCCGGCCGAGATCGTCACCAAGTGCGAGAAGCACTATCTGGCCGTGGTCATGGCCAGCGGCGCCGCCGTCGGCTCAGCGGCAGCCTTCCCCGGCATCGGCACGCTGGCCGCGCTGTCGGCGGTGGCCGGTGAGACTGTGCTTTTCCTGGAGGCCACCGCGGCGTTCGTGCTGGCCGTCGCGGAGGTGCACGGTATCCCGGTGGAGGATCGGGAGCGGCGGCGCACCCTGGTGCTCAGCGTGCTCGTCGGCGAGGAGGGCACCGGCGCCGTCCGCGACCTGCTCGGACCCGGCCGCACCAGTGGCGCCTGGCTGGCCGAGGCGGAGCTCCTGCCGCTGCCGGTGGTCTCCCAACTCAACTCGCGGTTGATGCAGTATTTCGTCAAGAAGTACACGATCAAGCGCACCGCGATGGCCTTCGGCAAGATGCTCCCGGTCGGCATCGGCGCGGCGATCGGCGGCGGCGGCAACCGCCTGATGGGCCGCAGGATCGTCGACAACGCCCGCAGGGCATTCGGCCCGGCGCCCAGCCGCTGGCCGGGGCAGCTTCACCTGGTGGCTCCCATCGCCGACGCCCGGTAGACGCTCCCGCCCTGACCCGCTTCGCCGGCGACCGCGACGCGATAGCCTTGACCGATCGTCCACTGGCGATCGCCCGGGTGAGAAAACAGGCACAGGATCGAGGCGAGTGACTGTCGTGAGCAGCACGAGTTCCCCCTTCGGCCAGAACGAATGGCTGGTCGAGGAGATGTACCGCAAGTTTCGCGCGGACCCCGCATCGGTGGACGCGAGCTGGCACGAGTTCCTCGTCGGTTACCACCCGGAGCCGACCACCCCGATAGAACCGGCCAACGGTCAGTCCGCCGCGGCCCCAGCCCCGGCCCCGGCCGCTGCACCCGCGCCTGCACCTGCACCTGCACCTGCACCTGCCCAGCCGGTGCCCGCTGCACCGGCAGCCGCGCCCGCGCCCACACCCGCGCCCGCCGCGGCCCCCAACCCCGCCGGCGACGAGACCGAGGTCCTGCGCGGTGCCGCCGCGGCGGTCGTGAAGAACATGAACGCCTCGCTGGAGATCCCCACCGCGACCAGCGTGCGGGCCATCCCGGCCACCCTCATGATCGACAACCGCATCGTCATCAACAACCACCTCAAGCGGACCCGTGGCGGGAAGATCTCCTTCACCCATCTGCTCGGCTACGCCATCGTGGCGTCGATCAAGAAGTTCCCGAACATGAACCGCCACTTCGCGGTGATCGACGGCAAGCCGAACGTGGTGACCCCGCCGCAGACCAACCTCGGCCTGGCGATCGACCTGCCCGGCAAGGATGGCAAACGCTCACTGGTGGTCGCCGCGATCAAGGGCTGCGAGTCCCTGGGGTTCGCGGAGTTCGTCGCCGCCTACGAGGATGTGGTGCGGCGCGCCCGTGAAGGCAAGCTCACCGCCGAGGACTTCGCCGGGGTGACGATCTCGCTGACCAACCCGGGCACGATCGGAACGGTGCACTCCGTGCCGCGATTGATGGCTGGGCAGGGCGCCATCATCGGCGCCGGAGCGATGGAGTTCCCGGCGGAGTTTCAGGGCGCGAGCGAGGAGCGCATCGCCGATCTCGGGGTCGGCAAGCTGATCACTCTGACGTCGACCTACGACCACCGCATCATCCAAGGCGCGGAGTCCGGCGACTTCCTGCGCACCATCCACAGCCTGTTGCTCGACGACGACTTCTGGGACCAGATCTTCTTCGACCTCGGCATCCCGTACGAGCCGGTGCGCTGGCGCACCGACAACCCGGACTCGATCGTCGATAAGAACGCCCGCGTGATCGAACTGATCGCCGCCTACCGCAACCGCGGCCACCTGATGGCCGACATCGACCCGCTGCGGCTGGATAAGAACCGGTTCCGGATGCACCCCGACCTCGACGTGCTCAGCCACGGTCTGACGCTGTGGGACCTCGACCGCGAGTTCAAGGTGGACGGGTTCGCCGGCAAGGAATACAAGAAGCTGCGCGATGTGCTCTCGGTGCTACGCGATGCCTACTGCCGGCATATCGGAGTGGAGTACACCCACATCCTGGAGCCTGAGCAGCAGCGTTGGCTACAGGAACGCATCGAGGTCCGTCACGACAAGCCCACCGTCGCCCAGCAGAAGTACATCCTGAGCAAGCTCAACGCCGCTGAGGCGTTCGAAACCTTCCTGCAGACGAAATATGTTGGTCAGAAGCGTTTCTCGCTGGAAGGTGCCGAATCGGTCATCCCGATGATGGATGCGGTGATCGATCAGTGCGCCGAGCACGCCCTCGACGAGGTCGTCATCGGCATGCCGCACCGCGGCCGGCTCAATGTGCTGGCCAATATCGTCGGCAAGCCCTACTCGCAGATCTTCAGCGAGTTCGAGGGCAACCTGAACCCCACTCAGGCGCACGGCTCCGGCGACGTCAAGTACCACCTCGGCGCCGACGGCACCTACATCCAGATGTTCGGCGACAATGACATCGAGGTGTCGCTGGTGGCCAATCCCTCGCACCTGGAGGCGGTCGACCCGGTACTGGAGGGTCTGGTCCGCGCCAAGCAGGACCTGATCGAGCGGGTCGGCCCGGACGGCGAGCCCAAAGAGTTCACCGTGGTGCCGCTGATGCTGCATGGCGACGCGGCGTTCGCCGGCCAGGGAGTGGTGGCCGAGACGCTGAACCTGGCACTGCTCAAGGGCTACCGCACCGGCGGCACCATCCACATCGTGGTCAACAACCAGATCGGTTTCACCACCGCGCCGGAGTACTCCCGGTCCGCGGAGTACTGCACCGACGTCGCGAAAATGGTCGGCTCACCGATCCTCCACGTCAACGGCGACGACCCGGAGGCCTGCGTCTGGGTGGCGCGGCTGGCGGTGGACTTCCGGGAGAAGTTCAACAAGGACGTCATCATCGACATGCTCTGCTACCGCCGCCGCGGCCATAACGAGGGCGACGACCCGTCGATGACCAACCCGGCGATGTATCACGTGATCGACACCAAACGTGGCGTGCGCAAGAGTTACACCGAAGCGCTGATCGGCCGCGGCGACATCTCACTCAAGGAGGCCGAGGACGCGCTGCGCGACTATCAGGGCCAACTCGAGCAGGTCTTCAACGAGGTCCGCGAACTCGAGAAGCACGCCGTCGAGCCCAGCGAATCGGTGGAGGCCGCGCAGATGATCCCGCGTGGGATGAGCACCGCGGTGGACAAGGCGCTGCTGGCCCGCATCGGCGACGCACACCTGACGGTGCCCGAAGGCTTCACCGTGAATCCCCGCGTCAAACCGGTGCTGGAGAAGCGTCGCGAGATGGCCTACGAGGGCAAGGTGGACTGGGCATTCGCCGAACTGCTGGCGCTGGGCACATTCCTGGCCGAGGGCAAGCTGATCCGGCTGTCCGGTCAGGACACCAAGCGCGGAACGTTCACCCAGCGCCATGCGGTGATCATCGACCAGAACTCCGGCGCGGAATTCACGCCGCTGGATCTGCTGACGACCAACCCGGACGGCACGCCCACCGGAGGCCGCTTCCTGGTGTACGACTCGCCGCTGTCGGAGTACGCGGCGGTGGGCTTCGAGTACGGCTACTCGGTGGGCAACCCCGATGCGATCGTGTTGTGGGAGGCCCAGTTCGGCGACTTCGTCAACGGGGCGCAGTCGATCATCGACGAGTTCATCAGCTCCGGTGAAGCCAAATGGGGACAGCTGTCCGACGTCGTGCTGCTGCTGCCGCACGGCCACGAGGGGCAGGGCCCCGACCACACCTCCGGCCGCATCGAGCGGTTCCTGCAACTGTGGGCGGAGGGCTCGATGACGATAGCGATGCCGTCGACCCCGGCGAACTACTTCCACCTGCTGCGCCGGCACGGCCTCGACGGTGTGCACCGGCCGCTGATCGTGTTCACCCCGAAGTCGATGCTGCGCAACAAGGCGGCGGTGAGCGACCTGCGGGACTTCACTGAGCGAAAGTTCTGCTCGATCCTGGAGGAACCGACCTACACCGACGGCGACGGTGACCGCTCCCAGGTGAGGAGGGTGCTGCTCACCAGCGGCAAGATCTACTACGAGTTGGCCGCGCGCAAGGAGAAGGACAACCGGTCCGATATCGCGATCGTGCGGGTGGAGCAACTCGCGCCGCTGCCGAAGCGCCGGCTGGCCGCCACCCTGGATTCCTACCCCAACGCCAGCGAGTTCTTCTGGGTGCAGGAGGAGCCGGCGAATCAGGGCGCCTGGCCGACATTCGGCCTGGAGATGCCCGAGCTACTGCCTGAGAAGCTGACCGGAATCAAGCGGATCTCGCGGCGGGCCATGTCCGCACCCTCGTCGGGTTCATCGAAGGTGCACGCCGTCGAACAGCAGGAGATCCTCGACGACGCGTTCGCGCCCTGAACCGTGCTAGCGCGGGCGGCTCAGCCGAACAGCGGGAACAGCGGCTGACCCTGGGCGATCTTGTCGACCGCGCGCGGGCACAGCAGCGAGATGGCCGCACCGGTGAACATGCCGGCCGCTCCGATCGGCTGGCCGATGGTCTCGCCCACCTG